>NZ_JBEXYU010000012.1:0-271201 GCF_040631115.1 Nonomuraea sp. NPDC005692
GCCTCAAAACCCACAGCCCCTACGACCAGGCAACCGCCTGGTCGCACCGATCAAACGACCTCGCTGCTTGACAACAAACGTCCAGGGATGTCTGACCCGGCGCAGCTCGCGTACGAGATCGACGCCCTGCGCGAGGCCGTGGTCCCCCACACCCGCCTGCTCGGCAGAGGCGAGGCCGCCTACGAGCGGGCCCCTCATCACGCCCGCGCCTCCACACCGTCCGCGCTGCGCACTCCCCACACCACCCCACCCTGCGCGCACGCCCCACACCACCCCACTCCGCGCACGCGGCCCACACCACCGCGCTCCCGCGCACGGCCCTCACCACCCCACTCCGCGCACGCCTCCACACCGCGCCAGCCACCCCAGCCGCATCTCCGCACTCCCCAGGCGCCTACACACGGGCCAGCCCGTCCTCCAAGTCGCACCTTCATTCCGAGGGCGCCTCTCGTCTCCGACAGCCCGCGCCTACACACCGCCCGCCCTGCGCGCGCCTTTACTACGCGGCCTCGTCCCAGCTCCACCCGCTCTGGGCGTGCCTGTCCGGTTACGACGGCTCGTGTGCCTTCATACCGCCCCGTCCTGGCCAGGGCTTCTCGCGCCCCGTCCCACCCGAGCGACACCTTCCACATCCACCCCGGGCGGGCCTCTCGCCAGGTGGGAGGCTCGTCCCAGACGCGAATCCTGGTCGATCCGCCTCGCCACGGCCGCCCTCGCCGTCGCCGCCCTTTCGCCGCGTTCCCCTTGCCGTCGCGTGGGTCCGCATGTCGTGCTCTTCTCGCTACGGCGCGACCGCCGTGCCACCGCCGCCCTCGCCTCTCACCAGCCGCCAGCCCACCGCTGAGGCCGGCGCAGGGAGACAAGGGCGTCCACGAACCCGAGCAGCAGCTGTCGAGCGGCAGAGTCGTCCTGGTCACCGGCGGTTCGGTCGCGGCACCGGCGATCAGCCGCACCGCTGCGGCCATGCGGGCAGGCGGCGCCCCTGCGTCGCCGCAACGCCGCCGTTGGTGTCGGGGAAGGGGAAGGGGCGCCCGCGACCTGGGGCGCTGGGCATCGGTGGCCATCGACGTGAAGCCGTCGCACGGCCCTTCGCGGCGTCCAGAGGGTCGTCAACATGATGGCGGCGGGCAGGCCGGTGACGAGGGCGGCACCCGGGCCCGTCAGGAGAGCGACCGTCCTCGACGTCGACGGCGGGCCCCGCGCGCCTGCGGCCAGGACGAGGAAACGGGCATGCGCGGCAGTCCGGCAGGACGGGGAATCGGCCGTGCTCGACAGGCCGCGACCTGCGCCAGGATGGCGGGGGAACGGATCGGTTAAGCGGACTTGCGTGCCTTGCGCTTCGGCGGGGCCTTCTCCTCCTCCTTGGCCTCCTCGGCCTCCTTCGACGCCTTGGCGGACTTGCCGCCGCCCGCCGCCTTCTTCGGTTTGGCCGGTTCGCCGGTCCGCTCCCGCTTCGCGGCCTCGACGCTGGCGCGCAGGGCGGCCATGAGGTCCACCGCCGGCCCCGCCTCTTCCTCCTCCGGCGCCGCCACGACCTCCTTGCCCGCCACCTTCGCCTCGATCACCTGCTGCAACGCCTCGCGGTACGTGTCGTGGTACTCGCTCGGGTCGAAGTCCGACTCCATGGTGGTGATCAGCGACTCGGCCATCTTGAGCTCCTGCGCCCGGACCTCGATGTCCTCCTCCAGGAACTCGAAGTCGGGGGCGCGGATCTCGTCCGGCCACAACATGGTCTCCAGGACGAACACCCCGTCCCGTACGCGCAGGGTGGCCAGCGACTCCCGCTGCCGCAACGCCACCTTGACCACGGCCACCTGTCCCGAGCTCTCCAGGGCGTCACGCAACAGCACGTACGGCTTCGCGCCCTGCGCGTCGGGCTCCAGGTAATACGACTTGGCGAAGTAAATGGGGTCGATCTGCGCAGCCGGGGTGAACTGCAGGACGTCGATCCTGCGCGACGTGCTCAGCGGCAGATCCTCGAAGTCCTCGTCGGTGAGCACCACCATCTCGCCCGTGGCCAGCTCGTACCCCTTGGCGATGTCCGCGTACGGGACCTCCTCGCCGTCGACCGTACATACGCGCTTGTAGCGGATCCTGCCGCCGTCGTCCCGGTGGACCTGGTGGAAGCTGACGTCTTTCTGCTCGGTCGCCGAGTAGAGCTTCACGGGGATGGTGACCAGCCCGAAGGAGATCGCACCTTTCCAGATGCTGCGCATGGGCACTCCTCAGCAGTAGCGGGCTCACCATATGGGCACATACCCGTCATGGGGCAACCAATGCCATACCCGATTGAACCAATGCTGGCCGTACCTGGGGAACTACCCTCCGATCGCGACCGGTACGGCCTGGAGGTCAAGTGGGACGGCATCCGCGCGCTCGTGCACCTCGACGGCGTCCTGAGGGTGACGGGACGGCACGGCGTGGAGTACACCCGGCGATACCCCGAAATATCGGGATTCGGGGTCAAGAACGCCGTGCTCGACGGCGAGGTCGTGGCGCTGGACCGGCGCGGCAGGCCCAGTTTCGTCCGGCTCCAGCACCGTATGCACCTGACCGACCCGGAACCGGCCGTGCTGGAGCTCTACCCCGTCACGTACATGCCCTTCGACCTGCTCTGCCTGGACGGCAGGCCGCTGTTCGACCTGGCCTACCGCGACCGCCGCGCGCTCCTCGACGAGCTGGACGTCGGCGCCCCCCCGTACTTCCCCGGGGACTCCGACCTGCTCGCCGCCACGCGGGAGCAGGGCCTGGAGGGGGTGGTGGCCAAGCGCCTCGACTCCCCCTACCGGCCGGGCGTGCGCTCGCCATGGTGGATCAAGGTCAAGCACCTCAGCACGAGGGACGTCGTGATCGGCGGCTGGAAACCCGGCAAGGGCCGCAGAGCCGGCGGGATCGGCTCGCTCGTCATGGGCGTCTTCACCGGTGAAGGGCTGACGTACGTCGGCCACGTGGGAACCGGGTTCACCGACGCCATCCTGGACGACCTCCACCAGGCGCTCCAGCCCCTGGAGATCCCGCGCAGCCCGTTCACGAACGCGGTCCCGTGGAGGAATCGGTGGGTTAGGCCCGATCTCGTCGGGGAGGTGGGCTACACGATGTGGACCGACGAGCTGCGGCTGAGACATCCGGTGTGGCGCGGGCTGCGCGCCGACAAGCTCCCCGCGGAGGTGACGCTGTGAAGAAGGTGCCGGTCAGGGTCGACGGGCGCGAGCTGACGCTGAGCAACCTGGACAAGGTGCTCTACCCCGAGATCGGCTTCACCAAGGCCGAGGTCATCGACTACTACAGCCGCGTGGCCCCCGTCCTGCTGCCGCACCTCGCCGGCCGGCCCCTGACCGTCAAGCGGTACCCCAACGGCGTCACCGGCCAGTTCTTCTTCGAGAAGAACGCGCCCGAGCACACGCCCGACTGGGTCAGGAAGGTCAACCTGCCCGCCCCCGGCAGCACCAAGAACCGCGAGAGCATCGACTTCGCCGTCATCGAGGACCTGCCGACGCTCGCCTACTACGCCAACCTGGCCGCGCTGGAGCTGCACGTGCCTCAGTGGCGCGTGGACGAGGACGGCGCCGCGCTGCCGCCCGACACGCTCGTGTTCGACCTGGACCCGGGCGCGCCGGCGACCATCGTGGAGTGCTGCCGGGTGGCGCTCACGCTACGCGAGGTGCTGAAGGGCGAGGGGCTCGACGCCAGGCCCAAGACCAGCGGCAACAAGGGCATGCAGCTCTACGCCGACTGGGACTGCCGCGAGGAGCCCTCCGCGTACGCCAAGAGGCTGGCCCAGGTCCTGGAGAAGGAGCACCCCAAAGAGATCGTCAGCGTCATGGCCAAGAAGGCCAGGCCGGGCAAGGTGTTCATCGACTGGAGCCAGAACAACCCGGCCAAGACCACCGTGGCGCCGTACTCGCTGCGGGCCAGGGAGCGGCCGACGGTCTCGACGCCGCTGCTGTGGAAGGAGGTCGAGGACTGTGAACACCCCGAGGACCTGGTGTTCACCGCCCCTGACGTACTCGCCAGAGTGGAGAAGCACGGCGACCTTTTCGGCCGGGCGTAGTCTGGACCCGTCCACACCAAGAGGGGGACCGAAGATGTCGGAAATGGACACCCGCGGGGACGAAAGCGTCTACGACGAGGAGGAGGAAGAGGAGTTGTCGCCGGAGACGCCCGAGGCCGACGCCGCCGAGCAGCACCGTGAGCTGCGCCAGGACACCGAGGGGGCGCGCCGCGAGCTTCCGCTCGACGCCGACCCCGCCGACGCGGCCGACCAGGACCGCGTCGTGGACTACGACGACGACGACTACCGCTGAGCACGGGCCGCCCGCCAGACCGAGCGCGTATGACGATGACCGCCGAGGTGTCGGCTACCCGCACGTAGGATGTCGGCACAGTTCGCTGAGAGACCAATGGAGACCCGCGTGACCGCAACCCCGGACGCGAAGCCCCGGGGCACCCGGCTGCCCCGACTGGCCCGACGCCGGCAACTGCTGAGCGCCGCGCAGGAAGTGTTCGTGGAGAACGGCTACCACGCGGCCGCCATGGACGAGATCGCCGATCGGGCCGGGGTCAGCAAGCCGGTGCTCTACCAGCACTTCCCCGGCAAGCTGGAGCTCTACCTCGCGCTGCTCGACCTGCACGTCGACGACATGGTCAACCGCTGCCGCGAGGCCCTGGCCTCCACCCACGAGAACAAGCTGCGGGTGCAGGCCACGTTCAGCGCGTTCTTCGACTTCGTCTCCACGCAGGGGGAGGCGTTCCGGCTGGTCTTCGAGTCCGACCTGCGCAACGTCGCGCCCGTGCGCCAGCGGGTGGAGCGGTCCCTGCAGGAGTGCGCCGAGATGGTCAGCGCGGTCATCCAGGAGGACACCGGCTGCACCAGCGACGAGGCCCACCTGCTCGGCGTCGGCCTGGTCGGCATGGCCGAGGTGAGCGCCCGCTACTGGGTCACCGCGCAGGGCTCGATCCCCAAGGACGCGGCCGAGCAGCTCATGGCGCGGCTCGCCTGGCGCGGGATCAGCGGTTTTCCGCGTACGGCATAACCCGTTCGCTGGGCGCGATCATTCACCGCCTGCGGGCCTTCGAGCGGCGACGATGGAACCGAGCGCTAACCCAGTCGACTAGGGAGCCACGATGGAAGTCAAGATCGGCGTACGCTCGGTACACCGCGAACTCGTTGTCGAGACCGACCTCTCCGCCGAGCAGGTCGAAGAGGAGATCAGGAACGCGCTGTCGGTCGATCGCGGCGTCTTCGCCATCACCGACGTCAAGGGCCGGCGCGTGGTCGTGCCGGTGGCCTCGCTCGGTTTCGTCGAGATCGGTGAGGACGAGGCCAGGCCGGTCGGCTTCGGCGGCACCCTCTAACCACCCCACAGGCGGAACAACGAGGGTACGGCCACAACCAGCCGTACCCTCACCAGCCCCGCGGGCACGGACCACGCGCGTACGCCTCACAGGCCACAGGAGTCACTGCAGCACCATCTGCCTCAAGGATCGCCTTGCTCGCAGGCATCACACGACCTGCGCCGCAGCCCTCACGGGCCACATGCCCCACGGCCGCTCGGTCGTCCGAGGCGGCAGCCCCGGACATGGTGGCGGTGCTGTTCGGCGTGATCCCGTCTCGGCTCGCTCGTCGGGCACCCCGCGCTTCCCCTCCGCAACACGACGCGCGAAGTCCAGCGATTCGGCCCACATCTCGTCAAGGAACTGCCGTAGCGGCGCGAGGCCCTCATGCCTGGGACGGTACAACCGTTTCGTACCCCCGCGCCGCCCCACAACCAGACCGGTCTGCTTCAACACCTGGCAGACGCGGCCGAGAGTCAGATGCCGAGGGTGGCCATCCGCTTGTTGTGGGCCTCCGTGAGCGTTGCGAAGAGGCGTGAGATGTCGGGCGTCTCGCCACCCGCCGCCCTGGCCGACTCCACCAGCAGCAACGCCAGCTCCGGCCGGGCCGTCGCCACCTGCTGTCCCTGGCTGAGCGCCTCGCCGACGAGCCGCCGGGCCCACAGCGCCAGCCGTCCGCCCGCCGTCGGATCGGCCTCGATCCCGGCCCTGACCCGCTCGACGGCGAACTGCGAGCGCGCCTCGTCCACCAGCACCTCGTCCACCAGCTTGACGATCGACGGCTCCAGGTGGCGGGCGGCCTCCCGGTAGAAGTCGAGCGCGATGCCGTCCCCCACGTACGTCTTGACCAGGGCCTGCAGCCAGTCGGCCGGCCGGGTCTGGGCGTGCCAGGCGTCCAGGGCCGCCACGAACGGCGCCATCGCCTCCTCCGGATCTGCCCCCAGCTCGGCCAGGCGGTCGCGCAGCAGGCGGAAGTGGGCGTACTCGGCCACGGCCAGCTCGCTGAGCGCGGCGCGGTCGGCGAGCGAGGGCGCCAGGGTGGCGGCGTCCTCGGTCATCCGGGCGTACGCGCTGAGCTCGGCGTAAGCTAGAACTCCGAGCAGGTCGACGACTCCAGGAGACTCGTTCATGGAGGCAGCGTACTTCCCGAAATATGCGGGAACATAAGCGAGCTCGGCCAGCGTTGTGGTATCGAGTACACTGCTCTGTGAAAGTGCGACCGCACTGTGTTAGTTCGGGGGATTCCCCCGATAACCCCCGATTCCCCGGGTGCGCGGTCGCTGATGACGCGAGAGGGCTGGCTCTACCGCGAGGACCCACGTAACGGGGGCTGTTTTCCGCCCGTTGGTCCCGGCAGGCCCGCCTTCATTTGAGACTGAGGCAGGCCACGCTGACGACTTTCCGAGACCTCGGAGTCACACCAGAAATCGCCGATGCCCTCGAGACCGAGGGTATCGTCACACCGTTCCCCATCCAGGAGATGGCGCTCCCGCTCGCCCTGAGCGGCCAGGACCTCATCGGCCAGGCGCGCACGGGCACGGGCAAGACCTACGCGTTCGGCATCGCGATGCTCCAGAGCATCGGCAAGCCGCGCAAGAACCGCAAGAAGCCCCGCGGGCTGGTCGTCGTGCCGACCCGCGAGCTGGCCGTCCAGGTCAGTGAAGACCTGGTCACCGCGGCCGGCAAGCTCGGCTCCCGAGTCCTGACCGTCTACGGCGGCCGGGCGTACGAGCCGCAGATCGAGGCGCTCAAGGCCGGGGTCGACGTCATCGTCGGCACCCCGGGCCGCCTGCTCGACCTGGTCAAGCAGAAGCACCTCGACCTCAGCCAGGTCACGTCCCTCGTGCTCGACGAGGCCGACCGGATGATGGACCTGGGCTTCCTGCCCGACATCGAGCGGATCTTCAAGCTGATCCCCGCGGAGCGGCAGACGATGTTGTTCTCGGCCACGATGCCGGGCGAGATCGTCACGCTGTCCCGCAAATACCTCAACCGTCCCACCCACGTACGCGCGGAGATGGAGAGCGGCGAGGGCGAGACCACCCCGCAGGTGCGTCAGATCGTCTGGCGCGCCCACCGGATGGACAAGATCGAGATCGTCGCCCGGCTGCTCCAGGCCGAGGGCCGCGGGCTCACCATGGTCTTCTGCGAGACCAAGCGAGCCTGCGACATGGTCGCCGAGCAGCTCGACACGCGTGGTTTCGCGGTCGCGGCCGTCCACGGCGACCTCGGTCAGGGCCAGCGCGAGCAGGCGCTGCGGGCCTTCCGGGCGGGCAAGATCGACGTGCTGGTGGCCACCGACGTGGCGGCCCGCGGCATCGACATCGACGACGTCACCCACGTGGTCAACTACGACTGCCCCTCCGACGACAAGACCTATGTGCACCGCATCGGCCGTACCGGCCGGGCCGGGCGCACGGGCATCTCGGTCACGTTCGTGGAGTGGGAGGAGCTGACCCGCTGGAAGATGATCAACCAGATGCTCGGGCTCGACTTCGCCGAGCCTGAGGAGACCTACTCCACCTCGCCGCACGTCTACACCGAGCTGAACATCCCCGCCGGCACCAAGGGCGTGCTGCCGCACGCGAGCCGTTCGCGTGCCGGGCTGTCCGCGGAGCGCATCGAGGACCTCGGTGAGACCGGCCGGGCCCGCACCCGCGGCGGCAACCGCCGGCGCGAGGAACGTGAAGAGCGCGAGGAACGCCCGGCCCGCGCCCAGCGCCAGCGTCGCCGCACCCGCGGCGGCAGGGAACTGGCCGAAACCGCACCCGCCGAGACGCCGGAGGTCGAGATCGTGGCCGCCAAGACGGAGGAGACTCCCGCCATCTTCACGCCCGACGAGGTCCAGACGGCGGCCGCCGAGCCGAAGCGCACGCGCGTCCGCAGCAGGGGGGCCGCGTCGTCGGCCATCGAGCAGGCGCTGGCCGAGACACCGGAGACCCCGGTGAAGCGGACCCGCTCCCGCAAGGCCGACCAGCCCCAGGCCGCGGACACACGTCCGCGCGAGGAGACCGCCGAGGCGCCCGCGCGGAACCGTCCGGCCGAGGCCGCTCCCGCGGAGCCGGTCCGGAGCCGTGCGGCCGAGGTCGCGCCCGAGCCGGTGGTGAAGTCCGTGCCGGAGCCGAGCTTCCTGGCCACGCCTCCGCCGCCGGTCCGCCAGGAGCCGGAGCGGATCATCCCGCCGAGCCCGTTCGCGGTGATCTTCCAGTCGCCCGACCTGGCCACGGACGACGATGACATCGCGCCGTCCGCGGCGACCGAGCGCAAGCAGCAGCGCCGCCAGTCCCGTGGCGGTGGCGGCGGCGGCAACCGCCGTCGCGCGGGCTAGCGACAACGGAACAAGGCGCGCACCCCGTTCACGGGGTGCGCGCCTTTTTCGTCCGTACGACTCCAGCGCCTTTCGTCCGTACGGTTCCAGCGCCGGGAGGGAGCCGTACGCGCCCCTCAGGGCCTCGCGGACGCGCCGGCCGACACATGCGCCCACCCGGCACCACGGGAGCCGAGAGGCCGCCTCAGGGCGCGCCACGAGCCACTGGGGACGAGGACGTCGCCCACCCACCTCGGAAGCGCGAAAGCCGCAAAGCTCACAACTCCCCACAACTCGCCCCAGCGTCGAAGCTTTGCCGGTGTCGAGGCGCTGACCTCTGGGTATTGTTGCCCCACGTGAGTACGCCGCGATTCCTCGACCTGCCACCCGGTGTGACGCCGCAGAAGCTCGAAACGCCCCATGGCGCGTTCGCGGCTCTGGAGGCGCTTCCGGGCAGCGGCGTGGTCGAGCGCTGGCCCGCCCTCCTGGTCCCCGGCCTGACCGGCAGCAAGGAGGACTTCATCGCGGTCCTGATGACCCTGGCCCAGTCCGGCCGCCGGGTGGTGGCCGTCGACCTGCGCGGCCAGTACGAGACGCCGGGCCCCGACGACCCCGCCGCCTACACCTGCGCCGCCCTCGGGGCCGACGTCGATCTGCTGGCCCAGGCCATCGGCGGCGGCGACCCCGTGCACCTGGTGGGCCATTCCTTCGGCGGACTGGTCGGGCGTGAGGCGGTGATCGACGGGCGCACCCGGTTCGCCTCGTTCACGCTGATGAGCTCGGGCCCGGCGGCCATCGAGGGCCGGCGGGCGCGCAACGGCCGGGAGATCATGGAGGAGATCCCGGCGCTGGGGCTCGAACACCTCTGGCACCACCGGATGGAGCCCGAGGCGCTGGCCGCCGACGTCTCCGACGAGATCATGGCGTTCCTGCGCAAGCGGCTGCTGACCAACTCCCCCACCGGCCTGGCCCGCATGGCCGAGCAGGTCCTGCACGCCCACGACCGCACCGACGAGCTGCGCCAGATCGAGATCCCCACCCTGGTCCTCTACGGCGAGCACGACGACGGCTGGTCACCGGAGACCCAGTCGGAGACGGCCGCCCGGCTCGGCGCCGACTGCGTGGTCGTGCCCGGCGCGGTCCACTCCCCCGCCGTCGAGGCGCCGGAGACGACGGCCGCCGCGCTGGTCAGGTTCTGGAACGCGGCCGAGAAGCACTATTTGGACACAAGGTCCAATGCCATGTAATCATTCACTTACTATGACGGACGAACTCGTCGTCCAGGCGCCGCGGAGCGCGACCTGGCAGGTGCACCTCGACCGTTCGATGTGGGTGGGCGGCGTACGCGGCCTGATGTTGCAGGCGCTGCACCCGCTGGCCATGCTCGGCGTCTGGCAGAACTCCACCTTCCAGGACGACCCCTTCGGCCGCCTGCGCCGCACCGCCGACTTCGTGGGCCGGGTGACGTTCGGCAGCCCGGCGGAGGCCGACGAGATCGGCAGGCGGGTGCGCGGCATCCACAAGGCGCTGCGCATCACCGATCCGCGGACCGGGCGCACGCACCGGGTGGACGATCCGGAGCTGCTGCTGTGGGTCCACTGCGCGGAGGTGTCGTCGTACCTGGAGGTGGCCAGGCGCGGCGGGCTCGGGCTGAACGAGCGGCAGGCCGACCGCTACCTGCGTGAGCAGCGCAGGAGCGCCTCCTACGTCGGGCTGCACCCCGAAGACGTGCCGGGCTCGTGCGCCGAGATGGACGCCTACTTCAAGCAGGCCCGGCCCGCTCTGCGGGTGACCGAGGAGGCGGCGGCGACCGTGCGGTTCCTGCTGTGGCCCCGGCTGCCGCGCGAGCTGCGCATGTTGTCGCCGGGCAAACCGGCCTACTTCCCCTTCGGCGCGCTCTGCTACTACACGCTGCCGGAGTGGGCCCGCCGCATGTACGGCGTGCTGCCCGAGGTGCCCCCGGCGACGGTCACCGCGGCGCTGAGGGCGTTCCGGCTGGGCATGAACGCGCTGCCCGAGCCGGTGCACGACCGGGCGTTCATGCCGTCGACGCGGGCGATGCTGGCGGGCGCGCGGGCCCGGCTCGGCGCGGCCGGCTACGACGTGGGCAAGGGGCTCAAGGGCCTGACCGACCCCCGTCGCTGGCCGGCGCGGGCCGCCTGACCGCTTCGCCGGGGATCAGTCGGCCAGGCCGTCCCAGGGGTTGCGGTCGGAGCCGGCGGCCTGGCCCTCCGGACAGTGGCGGCGGAAGTCGCACCACGAGCAGAGCGGGCCGGGACTGGCGGCGAACACCGTGTCGAGCTCGGCGGGAACCTGGGCCGGACCCACGACGGGACGCTCGCCCGCCCCCCGGCCCGGCGCGGCGCGCTTGGTCGAGGTGGGGGCGCCCATCACGGCGCGGTAGCGGTCGTCGGCGGTGGCGGCCTCGACGGCGATCTCCTCGGCCCGGCGCAGGTGCCGGCCCAGCGACTCGTCGGTGTGGCGCCACTCGACGATCTCGCCGGTGGGCAGGTGGTGCAGCTCGACCGCCCGGCACGGCGTGCGCATCATCGTGGAGGCCGCGATGGCGTACGTGGCCAGGGCGAGGGACGAGCGGGCGTCGTCCTGGGTCAGCGGGCGGCGGCCGGTCTTGTAGTCGACCACGACCAGCTCGTCGCCGCGCCGGTCGAGCCGGTCGATGCGCCCGGACAGCGCGACCACCTTGGTACGCGTGGCGACCGTGCGCTCGACGCCGACCAGATCGTCAGCGGGATCTAACGTCGTGACATATCCGGACACGAGGTCGCGGGCCCGCCCCAGCCACTCGGCCGACTGCTCGGCGTCCCTGAACCCCTCGGTGATCCACCCGTTCGTGAGCAGGACGGCGGCCGTCAGCGGCGTGCGCCGCTCGTACGGCTCACGCCACCACGCCGCCAGCGCGTTGTGCACGCTGGCGCCGACGCTGTTGTGCGCCCAGGCGGGCCCCTTGGAGGGCTGTGGCCGGTCCAGGTAGGTGAACCGGTAGCGGCGGCGGCAGTCGAGCCAGGTGTTCAACCGCGACGGCGTGCACGCGTAGAGCCGCCGCGGCATCCCGTCCAGCGGAAGCTGGTCGTACACCTACTCGTCGCCGGGGCCGAGCTTGATGCCGGAGATCCTGGTGCCGTCGGTCAGCGGGCCCTCGTCGTCGCGGGCGGCGGCCGGGTCGCGGGTCAGCGAGCCCGACACCCAGTCGTCGAAGTGCGGCTCGAGGTCGCCGACGGTGACCTCGTCACCGTGGTTGGCCAGCACCCGCGTGTCGGCGGGGAGCGTGAACAGCCGGCCGCCGATCGAGGTGAGCTGGTCGGCCAGCGCCGGGTACTCGCCGCCGAGCTTGCCCGGCCCGTCGGCCTGCAGGGCCTTGCCGGTGAAGACGGCGCCCAGCGCCTCGCAGTAGAGCGAGATCCCGCCGGGCGAGACGCCGGGCGTCTCCATGACGTCGAGCTGGACGTCGGCGACGCCGAAGACGCCGTCGTCCTCCATGTCGATGTCGGGCCAGGTCTCCCGCCAGGTCTCCCGCCACAGCGGCTTGTCCTTGGGGTGCAGGGCGACGACCGCCTCGTCTCTGCTGGCCACCTCGATGGCCGCGCCGACGTGGTCGGGCAGGCCCGCGGTGCAGATGACGGCCAGCACCTCACGCTCGCCCACCTGCTCGAGGATCTTCCCGGCGTCACGCGCCGCGTCGATGACGATGACTTCGTCGTCGTCACCGATGATCCAGGTGTTGTTCTCGACCTTGTGCTCGGTGCCGTCGATGTCGACGACGCCCTCGGTCACCACTCGCTCGATACGCGCTGTCACGCTTCCGAACTTTAGCCCGTCTGCATGAGAGCGCGAATCGCGTTGATGATGAGTTGCACGGCGAGTGCCGAGAGCAGCAGGCCGGCGATCCTGGTGACCAGCTCCACGCCGTTCTCCTTGATGACGCGGATGATGCTGACCGAGAAGCGCATGAACAGCCACAGCAGGATGTGCACGGCCGCGATGGCCAGCATCAGCGCGGCCAGCCCGTCGGCGCGTCCCTCGGCCTGCTGGGCGAAGACGATGGTCGCCACGATCGCGCCGGGCCCGGCCAGCAGCGGCGTGCCGAGCGGGACCAGGGCGACGTTGACGTTCGAGCGTACGGTGTCGGTGCGCGGCTCGGCCGCGCCGCGCAGCAGTTCCAGGGCCACCAGCAGGAGCAGCAGGCCGCCCGCGATCTGCATGGCGGGCACCTCGACGTGCAGGTACGACAGGATGGCCCGCCCGAACACCGCGAACACCACCACCAGGCAGAACGCCGTCACCGCGGCCTGCCAGGCGATGCGCCTGCGCTCGGCGGGGGTGCGGCCGAAGGTGTAGGCGAGGAAGAGCGGGATGACGCCCGGCGGGTCCATGATCACGAACATCGTCACGAACGCCTCGACGAAGAACCTGACCCCGGACACCGCTCCCCCAACCGGCCGCCCGGGGGAGGCGATCCTGTGCTCAGCCCCGCGCCCGATCCTCCAGGCGCCGGATTTCCAGGCCCTCAGTCTTCCAGCAGCGGCGAGAACCCGCCGAACGGCACCTCGAACTCGCGGTCGCGGGCGTCCTGGAGGGACAGCTCGGCCAGCGCGATCATGCAGCCGGCCTCAGCGGGCCAGGCGATGGTCCACAACCAGTTGCCGAGCGCCTCACCGGCGTAGACGGCCCGGTCGTCGATGCCGGCCAGGCACCACATCGCCGTGGGGTGCCCCAGCACCTCGATCTTCGCGTTGGGCGGCCCCGAGTCGAACCCCTCGCCGGGGTCGGGCCCGTCGAGCCCCGCGAACGTCGCGCCGAGCCCGACGCCGGGTTCCTCGGCGATGACCAGCAGGTCGGCCGGCCCCTCGATCGGCGAGGGCCCGCTGAGCGCGACCACGCTGGCCCGCGAGCCGGTACGGTCGTCGCCGACCTCGCCGAACCCGGTCACCGTCCAGCCGGGCGGCAATGGCCAGGGCAGCCACACGGGCACCACCGAGCGTTTCCGCATGGCCTCCAGCGATTCGCCCGTAGGCGGTCTCGGAGGCTGGTACGGCAGGACGTCGCCGTGCGTGTCGCAATGGAACGCACTGGACAGGGCGCTCGACCCGTGAAGCGGGCCGAAGCACCTTGGGCAGGTAGGAGCCGCTCTCACAGCTACCCACGGTGCTTCCTCCGGCACGGTCGCGTCAAGACCGGGACCCGTTATCCCGTCGTAATCTTGGTCATGTGCGCGTAAATTGTGTCGGCGCGATCATTTTCGACGCCTCTGACCAGCTTCTTCTCGTCCGGCGTGGCCGCCCGCCGGGGATGGGCCTGTGGTCGCTCCCGGGCGGCCGGCTGGAGCCCGGCGAGACCGACGCGGACGGCGTGCGCCGCGAGGTCATGGAGGAGACCGGGCTGCGCGTCGAGGTGGGCCGCCTGGCCGGCACGGTGGAGCGTCCCGGGCCGGGCGGCGTCACGTACGTGATCCGCGACTACCTGGCGACCTCCGCCGGCGGCGTGCCCGTGGCCGGGGACGACGCCGCCGACGTGCGCTGGTGCGGCCCCGGTGAGCTGGCGCTCCTCCCGCTCACCGAGGGGCTGCTCGGCTGCCTGACCGAGTGGGGCGTGCTCACCGGTTGGCGGTGAGGCTGGAGGTCCACAGGATCAGGTGGTCGGTGTCGTACGTCGTGGATCTGCCGAGCGCCACCACCTCCGTGCCGCTGATCGCCACGGCCGTCAGGGCCTGCATGCCGAGGCCGGAGAGCCGGTCCCTGGTCAGGGCCATGCGGTTCCACGACAGGCCGTCCTGGGAGACCCAGGCCGCGCTGTCGCCCTCGCCGGGGACGCCGTGCCAGCCGACCGCCACCAGGCCCTGGTCGCCCGCGGCCAGGTCGTGCACGGCCGCCGCCTGGTCCGCGGGCAGCCAGGCCGTCGTCCAGCTCTCGCCGTCGTCGTCGGACACGGCGGAGAAGGCGCGGCGCGAGCCGTCCGTGACGGCCGTACCGATGGCGACCAGCTTGTCGTGGTACGTCGTGACCTGCCGCAGCCCGGCCGACGTGGCGTCCGGCGGGGTGACCCGCTTGCGGGCGCTCCAGTTCACGCCGTCGTCGGAGAACCAGACCACGCTGTTCTCCCGGTCGGCGGCCCCCGCCCCGCCGACCGCGACGTAGCCGCCCTGGGTCGCGATCACGTCGTGGACGCGTACGCCCGAGCCGCCCTGGGGCAGCTTCCTGGACCGGGTGTACTTGCGCAGGTCGGGCGTGAACCACATGGCGGCGGCCACCGAGCCCGCCTGGTCGTGGGTCTCGCCGGCCAGCACGTACCCCTTCTTGCCCGCCGCGACGGCGTGGGTGTCCAGGTAGGGCCGGTCGCGGTCGCGGGCCAGGTCGCCGGAGACCGGCACGCGCCGCCAGTTCTCGCCGTCGTCGGAGGTGACGAGCAGGGGGTCGGTGACGGCCAGGTTCGTCTGGGTGCTGCCGGCCGCCAGCCAGCCGCGTCCGCCGTGGGCGACGTCCTCCAGGATCTGCCTGCCGGGGCCGCCGAGGCTCATCGACTTCCAGCGCTGCCAGTTGCTGATCGTCCACAGGCCGGCGTCGCCGGAGGCGGCGCCGACCGCGACGTACCGGCCGCCGGCGGCCGCGAGGCGGGTGGTCTCGCGCGAGACCCTGGTCAGGCCCTCGACCTGGCCGAGCTGGACGCGGGCGGCGGCGCCGCGCGGCGGCGCGGTCATCAGCACGAGCTGGTTGTCGACGTCGGAGGCGGCCTGGTCGCCGCCGGCGAACAGGGTGCCGCCGTCGGAGATCGTGAACCCGCGCAGCGTGGCGCCCGACAGGTCGCCGAGGTCGGCCCGCTTGGCCCAGCCACGGCCGTCGGCGCTGGTCAGGACCGTGTACTTGCCCAAGGTGGCCTGGCTGATCGCGGCCACGCCGGACCGGTAGGAGACCAGCGACTCCACCCCGGGGCTCTCGCCGCTCAGACCGCCGATGGAACCGCACTGCGACCACTGGGCGCCGGTGGGCGAGCAGTAGACGCGTACGTCGCCGTCGACCGTACGCTGCCTGGTCGGCACCAGGACGAACCGTTTGGGCAGCACGGCCACCGTGCCCGTACGCGGCTCGGCCTCGGGGAGCTGGAAGCCGGTCGCCTGCCAGCCGCGTCCGCCGTCGGACGAGCGCAGCACCCGCGAGCCGCTCCCCTCGACCGGGCGGCCGACGGCCACGACCGTGTCGCCCTGGGCGACGACCGCCCTGATCTCCTGGACGTCCAGCCCCCTGGTCTCCACGCGCTCCCAGAGCCGGCCGTCGGACGAGCGCCAGGCCGCCGGGCCGGGGCCGCCCTCCCCCGGCGTGGCGCCGACGGCGACGAAGCCGGAGGCCGTCCTGGCGATGTCGTAGATCTGGTCGCCGGGCCGGAACGCGGCCATGCCGGTCGCGTCGACGGTCGTCCAGCTGAAGCCGTCGACGCTGGTCCACAGGCCGCGCTCGCCGGACGGGCCGTCGCCGCCGCTGGCCAGCCAGCGCCCGTCGCCGCCGACCACGCGCTGGACGATGGGCGTGGAGGCGCCGCTCACCTGGCCGAGCTGCCAGTGCTTGCCGGCGTCGGGCGAGAACAGGAAGAGCGGCCGCGGGGTCGGGCTGGTGGTGTCGCTGCCCACCGCGACCACCGCGCGGCCGACGGCGACGATGTCGTTGAGCTTCTGGTTGGTGCCGACGCCGGCGGCCGGGACGGTGAACAGGTCGTCCCCCGAACGGCCGGTACCGGCCTCCAGGCGCAGTCCGGTGGTGTCGGTGTCGCTCCAGCGCCATACGAGCACCCCCGTGGCCACCAGGAGCGCCAGGGCCATGGTGAGGGCGATGGGGGCGGCCCTGCTGCCCCGGTGCACGGGGCTGGACCTGCGTACGGCGGCCGGGGCCGGGCCTCTGTGGTGCCTGCCGCCGGCGCCGCCGGGGCGCGGCGGGCCCGTGGCGACCAGCAGGTCCGGTCTGGTGGGACGCCCGCCGGGCGGGCGGCCGACCCGCCTGACCTCGGTGTCCTCCTCACCGGCCCCCTCCGGCTCGGCGGCCCGGAACCCGGGATCGCCGGAGGCGGCATCGCGGGACTCGGGATCGCGGGACTCGGGATCGCGGGACTCGGGGTCGTGCGGTCCGGGGGCCTGGGGGCCGGGGGGTTCGGGCTGTGGGGGCGGGGGTTGTGTGGCGGAGCTGGGGGCCTCGTCGGCGGGGAGCGGCAGGTGGTAGGGCGGCTCGCGGTAGGGCCCCGCGGCTGCCGTGCCCTCCTGGGCGCCGTCGGCGGGCCGGGCCGAGGGCCCGGCGGGCGGGGGTGCGGCAGGCGGGGGCGCTGCGGGCGGGGGCGCTGCGGGCGGGGGCGCTGCGGGCGGCTCCTGGCGGGGCGGGCCGCCGGCGACGAGTTTGTCCGGGCGGTTGACGATGCGCCGGGGGCGGCGGCGCGGCTCGACCTCGGGCTCGGCCGTCGGCGAGCTGTACGGTCTGCGCCCCTTGGGCGGCTCCTGCGGCGATTCCTCCGGGATCGGGGACGCGAACGGCGGCATGCCCCAAGGGGAGGTCAAGGGTAAGCCCCGGGCCCGGTCGTCGGTGGGCCCGGGCGGGGAGTGGCGGATCCTGGGCTCCCCGGAAGAGGCCCCGGCCTGCTCGGAGGAGGTCCTGGGCTGCTCGGAGGAGGTCCCGGGCTGCCCTGATGAGGTTCCGGGGTGCTCGGGAGAGGGGGGTTCCGCGGCGTCCTCAGGACGCGGGTCGTCGTCGTCCGGCGGTCGCCGTGGCGGATCGCTGGGGCCGGAGGCCACGCGCCGCACCTCCTAGTCGAACTCGTCGTACAGGTGGAACCCGTCGAATCGGACCTGGTCAACCGGGTTGCGCGGGGAAACGGTGAGCGAACGGGCCGTTTCTTACGGACCGTTCCACAAATCCCGTCCCACCTTATGCGCCTATTTTCTACCCCGTCCCACCAAAACGATCACCTCCGTGACACCCTCGCCTGTCCCACAGGAACCAGACCAGCATGCCTGAGCCGGATTGGCGAGACCTCTCTAGCGAGATTTCCCGCACCTCTCGCCTGATTTATCCAGAAATGTCACTAATTGCCCGCTTTTTGGATATATAGAACACACCAATCGCGTACACCCCGAGCTGCACCACCGTTCCCGACAGCGCCTGCCACGGGATGGGTGTCTTGCCCTGGTCCAGCGCGTCCTCCAGGCTGCCCGAGGCCGCGCTGAGCCCGAAGGCCAGCATGTTGTTCATCACGTGCAACGCGATCGGCGCCTCCAGCCCCCCGGTCCGTACGGCCAGCCAGCCCATCACCGCGCCGAAGGCGAACACATCGAGCAGCCCCACCCACGAGTAGCCGTGCAGCGACGCGAACAGCAGGGACCCGATGAGGATCGCCCACACCGGATTGCGCACGTGCACGCCGACCGCCTGGATGAACCAGCCGCGGAAGATGTACTCCTCGGTCGCCGCCTGGAACGGCACCAGCAGCACGATCACCACGAGAGCGGGCAGGAACCGCCCCCAGCCGACCCAGCCGAACAGGTCGGAGTACCCCTCCCCGGACAACGACAGGGCCGTGACCTGCGCGATCTGGCCCAGCACCAGCGCCAGCGCGGCCAGGCCGAGGCAGCGCAGCAACCACGTCCAGCGCAGCCGTCCGGCGACCGACGACAGCGTGCCGGGCCTGCGGCGCTGGACGAGCGCGGCGGTGCCGAAGACGAGCGGCAGCACGGCCGCGATCGACAGCAGCACCATCACCAGCCCGAACACCGGATCGCCGAAGATCTGCCCGGGGTCGGTCGGCACGGGCAGGCCGAGGATCAGCTCGGCGGCCTTGCCCACGAGCAGCACGCCGGTGCCGATGACGAAGAACCCGACGCCGACGACGATCGTGCCGACGACGGCCCGCCACGGCTCGTTCGCCGGAGTGCGGGCGAGATGGTCGTAACGCACCCCTTGCGGGGTGGGCAGGAACCAGGACCGCTGCTGCGGCACGGGCGGCGGCCCATAAGGATAGACGGGCGGCCCAGGCGGCTGACTGCCATACGGCGGATTCGGTCCAGGGTTCTCCTGCATCCATACATTCTGTCTGCCGGGTGAGCATTAGTTCACAGACGGCCCACCCCTTTGGGCGGATGCTCGGAGTCGTACGGCATTTCGACCCTTCCGACTTTGGGAGCAGTCCATGTCAAGGCTGGGACCTTTCATCACCCTGGCGGCGGGCGCGGTCCTGGCCGCGGGGCTGGGCGTCGCCAGCGTCACCGCGACACCGGCCGACACGGCGGCGGCGGGGTCACCGACCGAGGCCGCCGCCGCGCCGTCCGCGTCGCTTTCCGTGTCGCCGTCCGTGTCGCCGTCCGTGTCGCCGTCCGTGTCGCCGTCCGTGTCGCCGTCCGTGTCGCCGTCCGTGTCGCCCGCACCCACGGAGGCCGCGAAGATCCCCAAGGCCGACTACGGCGGGTACGTCAAGGGCAACGGCGGCCTGATAGCGATCTCCGTCCGCGACGGCAAGGCCGTCGGCTACTTCTGCGACGGCAGGTCGGAAGCCTGGTTCAAGGGTGGCGAGGCCGGCGGGAAGGCCGTGCTGAAGGGCCCGGGCACGGCCCGGCTGACCGCCACGCTCGGCGGCGGACGCGCCAGGGGCAGCCTGTCCGTCGACGGCGGGCGGTGGAGCTTCACCGCGCCCGCCGTGGTCCGGCCGTCCGGGCTGTACCGGGCGACCGCGCAGGTCAGGGGCGCGAAGTTGCGGGCCGGCTGGATCCGCGTCCCGCGCCCCGGCGGCGGCTACGACCAGGTCGGCGCCGCGTTCCTGGGCCAGGACCAGGTGGAGATCCCCGGCCTGGACGCCGGGCGGCCCACCACCCCCGTGACCGTCGCCGGCGCCACGGTCCTTCCGAAGGACGTGGACGGCTTCATCGAGGAGATGCAATGACCGCCATCCACCGGCCGTCGCACCGGACGGCCGCCGTGCTCCTGATCCCGCTGCTGGCCGGCGGCCTGGTGGCGCTGGGACTCGGCGTGTACGGCCGGGCGCACACGCCCACGGGGTTCGCGGTCGGCCCGGCCGGGTTCTCCGGCGCGCTGCCGATGAAGGCGTGGCTGACGACCGGGGCGTTCGCGCTGGCGATCGTCCAGGTGGTCTCGGCGCTGTCGATGTGGGGAAGGCTGGGGATCGAGCTCCCGGACGGCGTCCACCGCTGGTCGGGGCGGCTGGCGTTCCTCCTCACGATCCCCGTCGCCTTCCACTGCCTGTACGCCCTGGGCCTGCAGTTCGACGTGCCGCGCGTGCTGGCCCACTCGCTGCTCGGCTGCTTCTTCTACGGCGTGTTCACGGCGAAGATGCTCGCCCTGCCCAAGCGCGACGCGCCGGGCTGGACGCTGCCGGTGTTCGGCGGGCTGGCGTTCACGGCGCTGGTCGGGCTCTGGCTGACCTCGTCGTTGTGGTTCTTCACCGCGGTGGGCGTCAAGGTGTGAACGACTTCGTCCTGGACAGCCCGGCCGCCCTGCCCTTGGCGGCCACGACGAGGGCCATCTTGCGGGACGCCTCGTCGATCATCTCGTCGCCCAGCATGACCGCGCCGCGCCGCTCCACGGTGGTGTAGTGCTCGTACGCCTCCAGGATCAGCTCGGCGTGGTCGTAGTCCTCCTGGCTCGGCGAGAACACCTCGTTGGCCGCCTCCACCTGCAGGGGGTGCAGCACCCACTTGCCGTCGAACCCGAGCGCGGCGGCCCGGCGGGCGATCCGGCGGTAGCCCTCGACGTCCTTGATCTGGAGGTAGGGGCCGTCGATCACCTGGAGGTCGTGCATCCTGGCGGCCATCAGCAGGCGCATGAGGATGTAGTGGTAGGCGTCGCCCTCCTCGTAGCCGGGCGGCTGCTCGCCGACCACGAGGGTGCGCATGTTGATCGAGGCCATGAAGTCGGCGGGCCCGAACACCAGGGCCTCCAGCCGCCTGGACGACCCGGCGATGGCGTCGACGTTGACCAGGCCGCGGGCGTTCTCGATCTGGGCCTCGATGCCGATGCGGCCCACCTCGTAGCCCATCGACCGCTCGATCTGGGTCAGCAGGGTGTCGAGCCAGACGACCTCGGTCGGGTCCTGGACCTTGGGCAGGATCAGGCAGTCGAGGAACTGCCCCGCGCCCTCCACGACCTCGATCACGTCCCGGTACGTCCACATCGTGGTCAGGTCGTTGACCCTGACCGCGCGGGTCTTGCCGGTCCAGTCGCCCTCGCGCAGCGCGGTCACGACGTTCTTGCGGGCCTCGTCCTTGGCCAGCGGCGCGACGGAGTCCTCGAGGTCGAGGAAGACCTCGTCGGCGGGCAGGGTCTGGGCCTTCTCCAGGAAGCGGGGGTTGCTGCCCGGCACGGAGAGCACGGAACGACGTGAGCGCATGCGCCAACGCTAACGGCTGCGGGGCGGCCCGCGGCAGGCGTCCCCCGTCTATGGGGACGATCAGCTGTTCCAGTAGCGCTGCTCGCGCCACGGGTCGCCGTAGTTGTGGTACCCGGCGCGTTCCCAGAAGCCGGGCCGGTCGCGGTCGAGCAGCCGCAGGCCCTTGACCCATTTGGCGGACTTCCAGAGGTACAGGTGCGGGACCAGCAGCCGGGCCGGGCCGCCGTGCTCGGCGGGCAGCGGGTCGCCGTCGAAGGTGTGGACGATCCACGCCTTGCCGTCGCGCAGGTCGGCGAGCGGCAGGTTGGTCGTGTATCCGCCGTGGCAGTACGCCTGCGCGAACTCCGCCCCCGTGTCCACGTCGTCGAGCAGGACGTCGATCGACACGCCCTGCCAGTCGGTGTCGAACTTCGACCAGCCGGTGACGCAGTGGAGATCGGTGTGCGGGGCGCTCTGGGGTAGGTCGAGCAGCTCGTCCCAGGTCCAGACGCGTTCCCGGCCGGCCTCGGTGACCAGGGTGAACGTCCAGCCGGCGGTGTCGACGCTGGGCGTCGGGCCCGCGGACAGGACGGGGAAGCCGGGCGTGAGGTACTGGCCGGGCGGCAGGCGGTCGTCGTGCCCGCCGCGCCCCTTGAAGCCCTTGGAGACGACGGCCACGGTCAGCCACCTCCCTGCACGGGCGTCTCCAGCAGGCCGAGTCCCGGCATCGCGGCCATCATCCGGCCCGGCGCCTCCACGAGGGTCATGAGCACGTTGTCGCAGTTCGGGCAGCGCAGCACGGTGCCGGGGGCGGGGCCGTACACGGTGGCCTCCCCGAGCGGGCCGTTCATGCCGCACTGCGCGCAGACGCCCTGGGCCGCCGTCATGTCCCGGCCGAAGAACTGGGCCAGCGGGCCTGCCGCGGCGTTGCCGTCCACGGGTTGTTGCATGGTGTCTCTCCTAGCCGTACCGCTCGGTGCGGATGTCGGTGGGCGGGTAGCCCAGGGCGGTGAGGATCGCGGCGACGTGCTCGACGAACGCGGTCGGGCCGCAGACGTAGGCCAGCGGCTCGTGGGCGGGCGGCCAGGCCAGCCGGACCAGCTGCGAGCGGTCCACCCGGCCCACGGGCTCGGGCCAGTCGGTGGGGGCCGAGCGGGTGTAGACGAAGGTCACCTCGCCGCCGGCGGACTCCAGCTCGTCGCGGTAGATCACCTGGCCGGGGTCGCGTACGGAGTAGATGAGCCGTACCGGGGTGCCGTCGCCGAGCCGGGCGCGGTGGCGCAGCATCGAGCGCAGCGGCACCACGCCGGACCCGCCCGCGACCAGCAGCAGCGGCCGCCGCTCCGGCATGGGCTCCCACACGAAGTAGCCGCCGATCGGGCCGCGCACCTCCACCTGGTCGCCGGCCTCGGCCACCTCCACCAGGTACGGCGACACCTCACCCCCCGCCACCCTGGCCACGGTGATCGCGGGCCGCTCGCCGGGCGCGCCGGCCAGCGAGTACGCCCGGGTCGCCTGGTAGCCGTCGTCGGCCGTCAGCCGCACGTCGACGTGCTGACCGGCGCGGTGTCCCGGCCAGTCGGGCACGTCGAGCAGCAGCGTACGCGTCTGGTCGGCCTCCGGGACGACCTCGGCGATCGTGGCCGGCTGCCAGGTCAGTCGTCGTAGTACCGCTGTTCCCGCCATGGGTCCCCGAAGTTGTGATAGCCGGACCGCTCCCAGAAGCCGGGGCGGTCCTCGTCCATGAGCCACAGCTCGTGGATCCACTTGGCGCTCTTCCACAGGTAGTGGGCGGGCACCAGCATCCGTACCGGGCCGCCGTGCTCGGGCGGGATCGGCGCGCCCTCGTAGGCGTAGACCAGCCACGCCTTGTCGTCCACGATCTCCTCGACCGGCAGGTTGGTGGCGTAGCCGCCGTAGCTGACGGCCAGGGCGTACCCGGCCGCCCGGTCGGCGCCGGTCAGCAGCCGGTCGAGGGACACGCCCGTCCAGGTGGTGTCGAGCTTGCTCCAGTGGGTGACGCAGTGGATGTCCACGGTGATCTGCTCGGCGGGCAGCGACAGCAGGTCCGTCCACGTCCAGGTGGGCTCGCCCGCACCGCCCCTGACGGTGAACGACCACCGCTCGGTCCGGACGTGCTGCGTCGCCCCCGCGGTGAGCACGGGGAATCCCTCGGCCAGGTACTGCCCCGGCGGCACCCGCCCGGCCAGCTCCGGCCGCGGACGCCGGAAGTGTTTTCCGGCGAAACCGCGAGAGACGATCCCCATGAATGCGGTTCTCCCCGGCACCGCACCCGGCGGACACCAGAAAAGGGCAAAGTGTTCAGCCGGTGAATCCGTGGGCGCGCAGGCGGGCGATCAGGCCGTCGATGCCGCACGGCTGGTTCCAGCCGGTCGAGGAGAAGATCTCGTCCCGGCCGCCGACGGCCCGGCCGCCGGGGTCGTCGGTCACCTCGTGCAGGATCACGCCCTGCGGGGGCGTGGAATAGGCGACCGAACGTCCCTCGACGACCTTGCCGGTCGGTCTGGCGCGGTTCATGAACAGCAGCACCCGGGTGCCCGGGGGCACCGCGCGCGCGAAGTCGGCCACGCTGTGGACCGGCGTGCCCTCGTCGTCCACCGCCGCCCCTTGGTAGAAGGCGACGTCCGCGACGTCCGAGGCGGCGCCCTTGAGCCGCTCGCCGACCCGGGAGCGCATGACGACGTACCGGGTGCGGTCCCCCGGGATGCCCTCCTCGACCACGGGCCCGGCGACCCAGCCCGTCACGTGGCCGGTGACGACGGTCTCCACCTTCCCGGCGAGCGCCTCGGGCGTCGGGGACGCCGGGTAGTCGTACACGGTCTGCCGCAGGACGCGCGTGTCCAGCGGGCCGGTACGGGCGGAGGTTCCGCAGGCGGACGGCGGCTCGGGGCCGGTGGCGCCGCAGCCCGCGACGAGGGCGAGCACGAGGATGAACGACCGCATACCGGTGAAACGCGCGCGGGCCCCGAGCGGTTCGGGGGGTTACAGTCTGATCGTGAGCGACGACATCGCGGCCATCGAGGAGGGCGCCAAGAAGTCCGGCATCCTCTGGCTCGCCCTCGACCGCCCGCGCCTGGCCTGGCACGCCTGGCACGACGGCGCCATCTACCTCGTGACCGGCGGCGGCGAGCAGGACCTGCCGGGGCTCGGCGCGCTCGACCGGGTGCGCGTGACGCTGCGCAGCAAGGACAACGGCGCGCGGCTGGTGGAGTTCGACGCGGCGGTCTCGGTCGTCGACCAGGCCGCGGCGGCCGACGCCGTGGCGGTGCTGGCCAAGGAGCGGCTCAACGCCCCCGACAGCGAGCACCTGACCGAGCGCTGGGCCCGCGACTCGACCGTCCTGCGCCTCACGCCGGAACGCTGACGCCCGGCCGCGGCGACCCGCACCCGCCACGCGGCGACCCCACGGCGGCCGGGCTCACACCTGGGCGGTGACCTCGGCCGGCCGGTCCGGGACGGGGGCCGGCGCGCCGCCCGAGGTGGCGGTCTGGGCGAGCAGCGCGCCGCTCAGCACGATCAGCCCGCCGACGATCTGGAACATCCCCAGCGTCTCGCCGACCAGCGCCCACGCGACCACCGCGCCGCCGATGACCTCCAGCGAGGCGACCGTCGCCCCCACCGCCGCCGACAGCCGCCGCACCATGTTCATGCTGAGGATGTACGCCAGCGCGGTCGCCACCAGCACCAGCCACAGGTACGCCCCCAGCACCGGCAGGGTCGTGCCGCCCTGCGGGGCGACGGAGACCGTGAAGGCCTCCCAGGGGATGTCCCAGGGCTGCGCGAAGGGGATCAGCACGACGGCCGAGCCGACCATGCCCCAGGCGACCAGGCCGAGCAGGTCGATGTCGGGGCCCATGCTGTCGCCCATCAGGAAGTAACCGGCGCAGCACGCCCCGGCCAGCAGGCCGAGGAGCAGTCCGACCGCGTCCAGGCGCATGCCCTGCCACGCCTCGACGACGATCGCCAGGCCGACGAACGCGATCACCGCGCCGACGTACGCAGCCCCGGCCAGGCGTACCTTGCGGACGAGCCTGACCCAGGCCACCACCATCACCGGCGCCATGAACTCCAGCAGCAGCGCGATCCCCACCGGCAGCCGGGTGATCGCGACGAAGTAGAGCGACTGCACGCCCGCGACGGCCATCACGGTGTAGAGCCCGAGGAACGGCAGCCGGGCCCGCGGGATGCGCAGGGCCCGCGGCTTGACCACCGCCAGCACCGCGACCAGCAGCAGCCCGGCGCCCGCCATCCGGGTCCAGACGGCCTCGACCGGCGCCAGTCCGGCGGTGATGAGGTACTTGGCCATCGGCCCGGAGAACGCGAAACAACACGACGACACGAATGCCAGTGCGAGCCCCGCCAGCCTCATGGTCTACCCCTAGTGCCCAGTAATCAGCGTTAAATGCGTTTGATACTGACATGCCAGGCAACCGGGGCGCAACGGCGTCTCACTGTTAGCCTGGCCCACGTGAAGATCTTCGTGGCCCGGCTGGCGGGGACCCCCGTCTTCGACCCCACGGGCGATCAGATCGGCCGGGTCCGCGACGTCGTGGTAGGTCTGCGCATCACCGGCAATCCCCAGGTGCACGGCATGGTCGTCGAGGTGCAGCCGCGCCGCCGGGTGTTCCTGCCGATCACCCGCGTACGCCGCATCGAGGCCGGCGCCGTCGTCTTCACCGGGCGGCTGAACATGCGCAGGTTCGAGCAGCGCGCCTCGGAGACCCTGGTCATCGGCGAGGTGCTCGACCTGTCCGTACGCGTCGGCGACGAGCCCATGACCGTCTACGACGTCGCCATGGAGGAGACCCTGCCGTCCCGGTGGGAGATCACCAAGGTCGCGCTCTTCAAGGGCCGCCGGCGCGAGCCCAGGACGGTCGGCTGGACCGAGGTGTCCGGCTTCGACACCCTGCAGAAGGACCAGGGCGCGGCCGGGCTGATCGCCGCCTTCGAGTCGCTGCGCGCCGCCGACATGGCCAGCGCCCTGCACGAGCTGCCCAGCAAGCGGCGCATCGAGATCGCCCGCGAGCTCGCCGACGACCGCCTGGCCGACGTGCTGGAGGAGCTGCCGCCCGACGACCAGATCGGCATCCTCGGCACCCTCGAACCCGAGCGGGCCGCCGACGTCCTGGAGGAGATGAGCCCCGACGACGCCGCCGACCTGCTGCACGACCTGCCCGAGGACCAGGCGGCCAGGCTGCTGGCGCTCATGGAGCCCGGCGAGGCGGCCCCGGTGCGGCGGCTGCTGACCTACGCCGACGACACCGCCGGCGGCGTGATGACCAGCGAGCCGGTCGTCCTGCCGCCCAACGCGACGGTGGCCGAGGCGCTGGCCCACATCCGCCAGCAGGACCTGCCGCCCGCCGTCGCCGCCCAGGTCTACGTGACCAGGCCGCCCACCGAGACGCCGACCGGCACGTACCTGGGGGTCTCGCACTTCCAGCGGCTGCTGCGCGAGCCGCCCTCGACGCTGCTCGGCCGCGTGCTCGACCCCTCGCTCGACCCGATCAGGCCCGACTTCACCCTGCGCCAGGTCCACGCCTTCCTGGCCAACTACAACCTGGTCGCCGCCCCGGTCGTGGACGAGCTGGGCAGGCTGGTCGGCGCGGTGACCGTCGACGACGTCCTTGACCACCTGCTTCCCGACGACTGGCGCGAGGGGGACGACCGTGACCACTGACCGGCTCGACCAGCCTCGGGCGCTGCGCCGCTCGCTGCGCCCGCACTACGACCCCGAGGCGTTCGGCCGCCTCTCGGAACGCATCGCCCGCTTCCTCGGCACGGCCCGCTTCATCGTCTACATGACGGTGTTCGTGGCGATCTGGGTGATCTGGAACATCGCCGCTCCGCCGGCGCTCAAGTGGGACCCGTACCCGTTCATCTTCCTCACGCTGATGTTGTCGCTCCAGGCCAGCTACGCCGCGCCGCTCATCCTGCTCGCCCAGAACCGCCAGGACGACCGCGACCGCATCCAGTACGAGCAGGACCGCGAGTCCGCCGACCGCAACCAGGCCGAGATCGAGTACCTCACCCGTGAGATCGCCGGCCTGCGCCTGGCACTCAACGAGGTCGCCACCCGCGACTACCTGCGCGCCGAGCTCGGCCGGCTGCTGGAGGAGCTCAACAAACGTCAGTGACGTCGAGCCTGGCCAGCAGCGCCCGCACCTCGCCGATGTCGCCCGCGCCCAGCAGGTCGAGGAACTCGTTCTTGACCCCGCGCACGTAGGTCGGCGTGGCCTCGGCCAGCCGCGCGGCGCCCGGCTCGGTCAGCACCGCGAACAGCCCCCGGGCGTCGTCGGAGCACGCCTCCCGCCCGACCAGCCCGTGCCGCTGCAACCGGTCGATCAGCCTGGTCAGCCCGCTGCGCGAGAGCAGCACGCGGTCGGCCAGGTCGTTCATCCGCAGCCGCCGCCCCGGCGCCTCGGCGAGCTGCGCCAGCACCTCGTACGAGGCCAGCGGCAGGTCGTGGGCCACCAGCAGCTCGGCCTCCAGGCGGCGCGCGATGCGCACCTGGGCCCGCTGCAACATCCGCCAGACCGCCAGCTCCTCGGCGGTGAGCCCCTCGTCGCGCAGCAGAGTCACGCAGTAACCTTAGACGTTGTTGCACAGACACCTAACAGCGCGGATTAACCGAGCGGCCCCCCGGGTTCATACCATGGAGGGGCATTCTCACTGGCTTTCAGCGCCTGTCACACATAGACCGACTAAGGAGGGACGGCACTCCCTCGTGCCGAGACTTCGATGGCACCAACCCAGGAACAGGTGACGGTCGCCCTCGCCACCGTCATCGACCCCGAGATCCGTCGCCCGATCACGGACCTCGACATGGTCAAGAGCATCGAGATCGCCCCCGACGGCGCGGTCCGGGTGGGCGTCTACCTCACCGTGTCAGGCTGTCCGATGAAGGACACCATCACCCGCGACGTGAAGACGGCGGTCGGCAAGGTCGACGGCGTGACGGACGTCCAGATCGAGCTCGACGTCATGAGCACCGAGCAGCGCAAGGTCCTGCAGACCAAGCTGAGGGGCGACCGGGGCCCGGAGAAGGAGATCCCCTTCAACCAGCCCGGCTCGCTGACCCGCGTCTTCGCCGTCGCGAGCGGCAAGGGCGGCGTGGGCAAGTCGTCGGTCACCGTCAACCTGGCCGCCGCGATGGCCTCCAACGGCCTCAAGGTCGGCATCGTCGACGCCGACATCTACGGTCACAGCATTCCTCGCATGCTGGGCGCCGCCGAGCGTCCCACCAAGGTCGAGGACATGATCATGCCGCCGTCGGCGCATGACATCAAGGTCATCTCGGTCGGCATGTTCAAGCCCGAGGGCAACACGCCGGTCGTGTGGCGCGGCCCGATGCTCGACCGGGCGCTCCACCAGTTCCTGGCCGACGTCTACTGGGGCGACCTCGACGTCCTGCTGCTCGACCTGCCGCCGGGCACCGGCGACATCGCCATCTCGGTGGCGCAGCGGCTCCCGTCGGCCGAGATCCTGGTCGTGACCACGCCCCAGCAGGCCGCCGCCGAGGTGGCCGAGCGGGCCGGCTCGATCGCCGCCCAGACCCACCAGCAGATCGCCGGCGTCATCGAGAACATGTCCTGGCTGCCCTGCCCCCACTGCGACGAGCGCGTGGCCGTGTTCGGCGAGGGCGGCGGCCAGACCGTCGCCGACGCCCTGACCCGTACGCTGGGCGCCCGCGTCCCGCTGCTCGGCCAGGTGCCGATCGACCTGCGCCTGCGCGAGGGCGGCGACGAGGGCAAGCCGCTGGTGCTGACCGACCCCGACTCGCCCGCCGCCGCGGAGCTGCGGAAGATCGCCGCCGGTCTGAGCAAGCGCTCCTCCAGCATCAAGGGCATGCAGCTCGGCCTCTCGCCCAACCGCTCCTGACCCTCCCACGGAAGACGGGCCCGCCCAGCGAAAGCTGAGCGGGCCCGTCGCGCGTCTGCAGGGCGTGTCAGGTGGCCTCGGAGTCGTAGGGGGGCAGCTCGCCAATGCCGAGCTCCGACGGCGGCTCAGGGGCGTCGTAGGACGCGACGGCGGCTGGCTCCAGATCTCTGGGGCGGCCGTTCCAGTCGTCCTCCAGCTCGTCGAGGAGATGCTTGCGGACGAAGTTCTTCGGGTTGAGGTCGGCGGGGTCGAAGTTCTGGAACTCCGGCCCGAGGCCCGCCCGCAGGTCGTCGCGCGCGTTGTTGGCCATGCGCCGCAGGTTGCGCAGTGTCTTGCCCGCCTGCGAGGCGGCCTGCGGCAACTTGTCAGGACCGAAGACCAGGAGCGCGATGACGATCAGCGCTCCGACCTCCATCCACCCGAGTCCGAACACCGTACGCTCCTACCCGCAGTCCACAATCCTCTCCACAGACTAAAGGCTCCAGCCCGTGGCTGAACCGTCCCCCATGGGTCATATCACTCAGGACGGGGTGGGAGCCGGTTGATCGTCGGCGACGATGGTGAGGGTGGCGGTGCGTTCCTGGCCGGCACGCTGGTACTTGATCGTGAGCTTGGCGCCCGGCGCCTTGCTGCGGATCAACGCGATCAGCTCGTTGCCGTCCTGCAGCGCCAGGCCGTCGACCTCCAGGATGACGTCGCCCGCCTTCAGCCCGGCCTTGTCGGCGGGACCGTTGGCGTCGACCGGCTGACGGCCCTCGGCGGGCTCGGAGGCGATGCGCACGCCCTGGCCCTTGTAGTCCTTGTCCAGCACGATGCCGATCTTGGGACGCTTGGCCTTGCCCGTGGTGATCAGCTCCTCGGCCACCCGCCGCGTCTGGTTCACCGGGATCGCGAAGCCCAGGCCGATGCTGCCGCTCTGGCTGTTCACCGAACGGCTGAGCGTGGCGATCGCCGAGTTCACCCCGACCACCTCGCCCCGGCCGTTGACCAGCGGGCCGCCGGAGTTGCCGGGGTTGATGGCGGCGTCGGTCTGGATGGCGCTGATGTAGGCGGGCTCCTCGGTGGCGGCGCCCGTCTCGTCGCCGGCGATGACCGGACGGTTGAGCGAGCTGACGATGCCCGTGGTGACCGTGCCGCTGAGGCCGAGCGGCGAGCCGATGGCGATCACCGGGTCGCCCACCACGACCTGGTCGGAGTTGCCGAGGGTGATCTCCGGCGTGCCGAAGGTCTCCTCGGGCTTGACCACGGCCAGGTCGGAGCCCGGGTCGCGGCCGACGATGCGGCCCGCGGTGGTCTTGCGGTTGTTGAACATGATCCGGATCTCGCCGCCCTTGGCGGCCATGGCGACCACGTGGTTGTTGGTCACCACGTAGCCGTTCTTGATCAGGAATCCGGAGCCGGAGGCGCCCTCGGTGTTGGTGCCGTTGCCGACCTCCAGCGAGACCACGCTGGGCAGGACCCGTGCGGCCACGCCGGCCACCGAGTCGGGCGCCCTGTTGGTCGCGCCCGTCGGGGCCGGGCCGAGGCTGTAGGACGGGTCGGTGCCGCTGCTGCCCGACCTGGTCAGCAGGTACGTGCCGAGGCTGCCGAGCACGGAGGCCACCAGCGCGATGACCACGGCGATCGCGATCAGCACGCCGACGTTGAGCCCGCGCCTGGGCATCGCGCCCGCGCCGGGCCCGCCCTGGGGCGGCGGCGGGGCCCATCCCGGGCCCATGCCCAGGGCCTGCCGCGGCGGCGGCGGCTGGTTGCCGCCGTACGCACCCATGAAGGGCGGTGGCTGCATCGGCCGCGGCCCGGTCTCCGCCGGCCCGAAGGAGGGGGTCTCGTAGGTCCGCGTGCCGCCGGGGCTCTGGAACCCGTGCGGCCCGGCGGGGCTCTCGAAGGACGGGCCCTCGTACGCCCGCGTCCCCCCGTCGTGCGGCGGCACGCCATCGGAACGGCCCGGCGACTCGTACGGCGACACCGGGTTGTCGGTACGGCCGGGCGACTCGTACGGCGACGCACCCGGGCCGTCGGAGCGGCCGGGCGACTCGTACGGCGACGCACCCTGGCTGTCAGGGCGGCCCGACGGGTCGCCCCAGGACGCGCCGAACGAGGCGGGCGGGTCGGACCGACGGTCCGCCTGCTCGCCCGGCTCGTCGGCGGGCAGGAACTCCGGCCGGCCCTGTGGCTCGGGGAAGTCCGACGTCGTGCGTCCTTCGCCCGGGCGCGTCTCGTCGGTCATCTACGTCTCACCACTCCTTGCTCGGCCACCGCAATCTTCGTTCTGGCGGCATACGAGGGTCATAAAAGGCTTTGTTTGTGACAAATCCCGAACCCAGATCGTATGCCCCAAGCATCGTCGACTACGCCACCCGAGTATCCCAGGCGAGCCCCCGGTTCAGGGCGTGGCGGTCGGCGGCGCGCTGGTGGCCGGCGAGTGCGGGACCCGCCAGAGCTCGACCGGCGGCGGCGAGGTCTGGGGCCCTGTGCCCGAGACCGCGAAGAAGGTGCCGAGTGCGACCGCGGCGGACACCACGCCCACCGCGACGTACGCGCCGCGCCGCCTACCGCCCCGCCCAGGGCCCGAGGCCCCAGCGGTGGCGTCCCTGCGCGGGCGGTTGTCCAGGGGCGCGATGCTGTGGGGCCCAGGAATGGGCACCCCCCCGAACGTACGGGTAGGGAAAGGGCGCTCCCTCGGCGGCAGCGGCCCACCCGGCTCCGCCATGCGCAGCAGCGACATGGTGAGATCGGCCGGCATCGCCGGGCCGTCGAGCGAGCGCAGGCGCGACTTCAGCGCCCGCATCGACTCGACCTCCCGCCGGCAGTCAGCACAGAAGGTCAGGTGGGCGAGCGCGCGATCGCGCTCGGTGTGGTTCAGCTCTCCGTCGACGAGCGCCGAAACGCGTTCTCCTAGATGAGCCATATCAGACTTCCTCCCCACTGATCACGGTCGGGGGGAGTTGGGTAGTACGGGGGGCTCGATGGTCGAGCGCCTCCCGCAACTGCGCCCGGCCACGGTGAATACGGCTTCGGACCGTACCCAGCTTGACGCCGAGCGTGGCCGCGATCTCCTCGTAGGACAGGCCCTCGATGTCACACAGCACGATCGCGGCCCGGAACTCGGGGGCGAGCGCGTCGAGGGCGGCTTGGATATCGGGCTCCAGGTGGGCGTCGTCGAACGCCTGCGCCGGCGACGGCTCACGGCCGCGCAGCCGCTCGGCGGCGTCGTCGGCCAGCCCCTCGAACCGGATGCGCTGCTTGCGCCGCGCCATGTCGAGGAACAGGTTCGTCGTGATCCGGTGCAGCCAGCCCTCGAACGTGCCGGGGGTGTAGCTCGACAGCGACCTGAAGACCCTGACGAAGACCTCCTGCGTGAGGTCCTCGGCATCGTGGACATTGCCGGTAAGCCGGTACGCCAGCCGGTACACGCGTGCGGAATGAGTCCGCACCACTTCCTCCCATGTGGGAGGCGTCCAATCAGACGACACGGGAGTATCCGCCTGGTGGTCGCTTTCGTCCACCAGCACTCCTCTCTCTGGGACCACCGCTACCGTCATAGTGCCTGGTTTCGTCCCTTCGTGCGCACTGCCTGCCTTCCGGACCGGCAAAGCCCGTTTAAACCTGCAACGCCTTCGGACCGTCCTGAGTTCCCGTGCAGGCGTGACTCCCCTAGGCTGCGATCGGTGACCAATCGCACGAAAGTGGGGGGAGGAGGCCGATGACCAGTCCGGTGGAGGCCACTCTGGCCTATGCGGAGCAGTTCCATCACGAGGATGAGATCCTGCACGCGGCGCGTCAGCGCGGGCTGGAGATGGGTGCGGTGCCCATCCTTCCCGGGGGCGGGGCGGCGCTCTGCTTCCTCGCCACCGTCGTCAACGCCAAGTCGGTCGTCGAGATCGGCACCGGCTGCGGCGTCTCGGGGCTGTGGCTGCTGCGCGGCATGCGCGGCGACGGCACGCTGACCAGCGTCGACGTCGAGCCCGAGCACCAGCGGCTGGCCCGGCAGGCGTTCGCGGAGGCGGGCTTCTCCGGCGGGCGGGTGCGGCTGATCTCTGGACGGGCGCTCGACGTGCTGCCCCGACTGTCCGACGGCGGCTACGACATGGTCTTCGCCGACGGCGCCAAGCAGGAGTACGCCGACTACCTGGCCGAGGCGGTGCGCCTGCTGCGCGTCGGCGGCGTGGTGGCCTTCGACAACGCCCTGTGGCACGACCGGGTGGCCGACCCCACGCAGCGCGACCCCGACACGGTCTCGCTGCGCGAGCTGGGCAAGCTGGTGCAGGGCGACGACCGGCTGCGGTCGGTGCTCATGCCCCTCGGCGACGGCCTGCTGGCCGCCGTGAAGATCGCCGACTAGCCAGAGCCGGGCCCCGGGTCAGCCCCGGGTCAGCCACTCCAGCAGCACGCGCACGCCGAACCCGGTCGCGCCCTTGGTCAGGGTGCCCTCGTCGACCGTGCTGCGGCCGACCCCGGCGATGTCGAGGTGCGCCCACGGGCGCTTGCCCGCGAACTCCCGCAGGAACAGCGCCGCCGTGATGGACCCCGCGCCGTAGCGGGAGCCGCTCTCGACGTTGGCCAGGTCGGCGATCGAGGACTCCAGGGCCGGGGCGTAGTCGTCGATCAGCGGCATGCGCCAGAGCCGGTCGTCGCTGGCCTGGCCGGCGGCCAGGAGCTGGGCGGCCAGGTCTTCGTCGGAGGCGTAGACGGCGCCGACGTTCCGGCCGAGCGCCACGGAGATGGCCCCGGTGAGGGTGGCGATGTCCACCACCGCGTCGGGGTCGAGCTCGGCGTCGGCGTAGGCGAGCGCGTCGGCCAGCACGAGCCGGCCCTCGGCGTCGGTGTTCAGCACCTCGACCGTGCGGCCGCCGTAGTGCCTGATGACGTCGCTGGGACGCTGGGCGGTGCCGGACGGCATGTTCTCGGCGGCGGCGATCAGGCCCGTCACGCGTACGGGGGCGCCCAGCCGGGCCAGCGCGGCCAGCACGGCGATCACCACCGCGCCGCCCGCCATGTCGGTCTTCTGGGTCTTCATGTTCTCGGTCGGCTTGAGCGACAGGCCGCCCGAGTCGAACGTGATGCCCTTGCCCACCAGCACGACGTGCCGCTCGGCCGGCTGCTCGGGGACGTAGGAGAGCTGGATCAGCCGGGGCGGCCGGACCGAGCCGCGCCCGACGGCCAGGATGCCGCCGAACCCCTCGGCCTGGAGCTGCTCCTCGTCCCACACCCGCACCGGCAGGCCCTGCTCGGCGGCGCGCTCGGCGAGCCAGGCGGGATGCTTGACCGAGGACGGCATGTTGGCCAGGTCGCGGGCCAGCGCGACGGCCTCCGCCACGACCTCGGCCCGGCGCACCGGCTCCTCGTCGGCGCCGGCGAACTCGATCGCCCGCACGCCCTTCCTGCCCTCTTTGCCGATCTTGAAGGTGTATCCGGCCAGCAGCGCCGCCTCGACGAACGCCGCGACGTCGCCCTCGGGCGGCACCACGGTCAGCGTGTCGCGGCCCTTGACCTTGCGCGCCAGCGCCGCGCCGGCCCTGCGCAGCGCCCGCGGCGAGCCGTCGCCCACTCCGTACAGGAGCACGCGCCCGACGCCGCCCGCCCGCGCCACCGGGACCTCGACGATCTCCCCCGCCTCCCCCTTGGCCTCGTAGTGGGCCAGCAGGTCGGCGACCGGAAGGTGCAGCTCGACGTACGGCTCGACAGAGGGACGCAGGTCGGAGGTGTAGGGCACGGCCAGCAGCTCGGCACCCTCGCGAACCTCGGCGACCGCGGTGACGGTGGTCTCGATGGGCACGGAGCCCTCCAAACGTCAGCGACCCTGGCGCCGGACTTACGCCAGGGTCGGAGGATCAGGTTGTCTCGGGAGCGCTCAGCCGACGACGTTCTTCAACGCCTCGCCGAGCGCCTTTGCCTCGTCGGCGGAGATCTCCACGACGAGCCGGCCGCCACCTTCGAGAGGGACCCGCATGACTATGCCGCGCCCTTCCTTGGTGACCTCGAGCGGACCATCGCCGGTCCGCGGCTTCATCGCCGCCATGCGTGCATCCCTTCCTGCCTTGGGCTCCCGCGGCCCGCGATTTCCGACCGCCCGAGGGGGTGGTCGGCGCATTCACGTCTTCTGTGATGTCCTATTCTCCCGCATCGAGAGCCCTCATGGGTAACGATCTCCTCCCAGAATGCGTTGTCGAGGCAGGCGATGGCGTCCAAACTGGACTTCGTGCACGCTCGCGCCGCTCTCTTCGACCTGTACGGAGACCACCTGCGTTCGCGCGGTGGGCAGGCGACCGTGGCCGCGCTCGTACGGCTCATGAACCCCCTGGAAATCGCCGCTCCGGCCGTCCGCACGGCGGTCTCGCGGATGGTCCGGCAGGGCTGGTTGCGCCCGCTGCGGCTGCCTCAGGGAGCCGGCTACGGACTCACCCCGAAGTGTGTCAGGCGCCTTGATGAGGCAGCGTTGAGAATTTACCGATCAGGGACACTCGCCTGGCACGGCCGCTGGCACGTGATCGTCTTCGAGCCGGTCAGGGAGCGCCAGCGCCGCGAGCGGATCAGGGCCGACCTGACCTTCCTCGGCTACGCCTGCCTGTCGGAGACGACGTGGATCGGGCCGCGCTCCTCCATCGAGCTGGACAACCTGCTGGAGGGCGAGGGCGTGCGGGCCGACCGGTTCGACGCGGCGCTGGAGGGCGACCCGCGCGAGCTGGTGGCGCGGGCCTGGGACCTGGCGGCCATCGGCGAGGCGTACGAGCACTGGCACGCCGAAGCTGTCACGCTGATCAGCACCCTGCCCGAGGACGCCCCGCCCGACCGGGTGTTCGCCACCAGGAGCAGACTGGTGCACGGTTGGCGCAACTTCCTGTTCCGCGACCCCGGGCTGCCGGCCGAGCTGCTGCCCGCGGGCTGGCCGGGCGAGAAGGCCCGCACGTTCTTCGAGCAGGAGGCCACCAGGCTGCTGCCCGCAGCCGCCGCGTTCGTCGACAGGGAGCTCATGTGATCCGTTACGACATGGCCGACGCCGTCGCCACCCTCACCCTCGACCGGCCGGAGTCGATGAACTCGCTCACGGCCGAGGTCAAGGCCGCGCTGCTGGCGGCGGTGGGCAGGGCGGCGGCCGACCCCGAGGTCAGAGCGGTGCTGCTCACCGGCTCGGGCCGGGCCTTCTGCGCCGGCCAGGACCTGCGCGAGCACGCCGCCAACCTGGCCGCGGGCCGCGGGCTGGCCGACACCGTGCGCGAGCACTACAACCCGATCGTCGAGCTGATCGCGACCATGCCCAAGCCGGTCGTGGCGGCGGTCAACGGCGTCGCCGCGGGCGCCGGCGCGGCCCTGGCCTTCGCCTGCGACCTGCGCGTCGCCTCCGACAAGGCCAAGTTCGCGCTGGCCTTCGCGGGCATCGGGCTGGCCCCCGACTCCGGCGCGTCCTGGACGTTGCAGCGCCTGGTCGGCCGGGCCCGTGCGACCGAGCTGCTGCTGCTCGGCGAGCCGCTCGACGCGTCCGCCGCGCTCGACCTGGGGCTGGTCACGCGCGTGGTGCCCGCCGACGACCTGCCGAAGACCGCCCACGAGCTGGCCGTACGCCTGGCCGCCGGGCCGACCGCGGCCTACGCCGCCACCAAGCGCGCGCTGGCCCACTCCGCCACGCACTCGCTGGCCGACTCGCTCGCGCTGGAGGCCGACCTGCAGGACGCGTGCGTGGCCACCGAGGACCACCAGGACGCCACCCGCGCTTTCCTGGCCAAGGAACGGCCGGTGTTCAGGGGCCGCTGAGCGGCGGCGCTCAGCGGGCCAGGCAGCCCTCGATGTGGTCGTTGACCAGCCCGATCGCCTGCATCAGCGCGTATGCGGTGGTCGGGCCAACGAACCTGAACCCGTGCTTGCGCAGCTCCTTGGCCAGGGCCTTGGAGCCGGGGGTGATGGCGGGCACGTCGGCCATCGTCCGGGGCACCGGCGCGTCGGGGTCGGCGAACCGCCACACCAGCTCCGACAGGCCCTCGGGCAGGTCGAGCGCGGCCCTGGCGTTGCCGATGACGGCCTCGATCTTGGCCCGGTTGCGGACGATCCCGGCGTCGCCGAGCAGCCGTTCGACGTCGCGCTCGGTGTAGGCGGCCACCTTGACGGTCGAGAAGCCGTCGAAGGCGGCGCGGAAGTTCTCCCGCTTGCGCAGGATCGTCAGCCACGACAGGCCCGACTGGAACGCCTCCAGCGCCACGCGTTCGAAGACCTCGTCGTCGCCCTTGACCGGGCGGCCCCACTCCTCGTCGTGGTAGGTGATGTACAGCGGGTCGCCCATGCCCGGCCAGGTGCACCGGATGAGTTCGGTCACGGGCGCTCGTCCTCGTCCTTGTCCTTGCCCAGGGTCGCGCCCACGGGGTCGTCGGCGTCCTTCTCGGGCTCGTCCTGCTCGGGCTCGTCGGTCTTGGGCTCGTCGGTCTTGGGCTCGTCCTGCTCGGGGACGCGCCAGTCCGGCTCCTCCGACGGGTCGCGCAGCTCCGGCTCGCCCGCCCACTCCACCGTCGCGCCGCTCGACGTGACCGGGTCGCCGGACTCCGGCAGCTCCCTGGGCGCGGTGGGCGCCTCGGGCTCGTGGTCGGTGCGCAGCCCGGCGCCGGGCGTGGCGTAGATCTCCTGGCGCGCGTGCAGCCGGCTGGACAGCAGCTCCGACACCCGCTGCTCCAGGACGGCGATCCTGGTGTCGCGGGCGCTGATGGCCTGGGCGGCCCGGCGCAGGGTCTCGTCGACGCTCTGCGTGTGGTAGCCGACCAGGTTGACCGGCAGTTGCAGCGCCATGAAGTCGACCGCCGTGAGCTGTCCGGCCTCGGGCAGGTCGAGCGGCGGGACGTCCGGCGGGAACTCGGTCAGCTCCCCGCCTCTGCCGAGGGAGACCAGGACCACGCAGGCCAGGATGGCGATCGCGGCGATGGCGAGTATGACCAGCACATTGGCATCGTACTCATATGGACGAGCACGTTCAGCGATCTACCACAAGTGCGGGCAATCGGGGCGGGCTGGTCAGCCGGTGGCCTCACCCAGCTCGGCGACGCTCGGACGGACCGGCTGCGGACGCGCCTCGAGGTGGGCGAACGCCTCCTCGACCGTGGTCGTCCAGGAGATCGCGTCGAAGACGTCGGCCCGGGTGAAGCCCTCGGCGTGCATGCCGGAGACGAGCTGCCGCAGCGGCTCGTACAGGCCCCAGGGGTCGAGGATCACCAGCGGGCGGTCGTGGATGCCGAGCACCCGCGCCGTCCAGATCTCGAACAGCTCCTCCAGGGTGCCGATGCCGCCGGGCAGCACGAGGAAGGCGTCGGAGCGGGCGTCCATGACGCCCTTGCGCTCGCGCATGCCGTCGGTGACGATCAGCTCGTCGGAGTCGGTGTCGGCCACCTCGATGTCCACCAGCACCTGCGGGATCACGCCGACCGTGAACCCGCCGGCGGCACGGGCGGCGGAGGTGACCGCGCCCATGCACGAGACCGTGGCGCCGCCGCTCACCAGCGTGTGACCACGCCTGGCGAGCTCGGCGCCCACCTCTCGGGCCAGGTCGACGTACTTCCTGTCGATGCGGAGGCTGGAGGCGCAGAAGACGCAGATGTTCACGGGCCGACAGCCTATTGGGGCTCCGCGGTCTGGGCGGCGGCGGCCTCCAGCTCCTCCTCCCGCTGGTGGGAGCGGGCCCGGTCGGAGTCGGCGATGATCCGCACGGCCTCGTCGGGGTCGTCGGTGACGGAGATCAGGTCGAGGTCCTGGGCGGCGATCTTGCCGGTGCCGAGCAGGGTGCTCTTGATCCAGTCGAGCAGGCCGCCCCAGAACTCCGAGCCCATCAGCACGACCGGGAACGAGGTGACCTTGTGGGTCTGGACCAGCGTCAGCGCCTCGAAGAGCTCGTCGAGCGTGCCGAAGCCGCCCGGAAGGGCGATGAAGCCGCGCGAGTACTTGACGAACATCGTCTTGCGCACGAAGAAGTAGCGGAACTCGATGCCGAGGTCGACGTAGTCGTTCATGCGCTGCTCGAACGGCAGCTCGATGCCGAGCCCGACGGACACCGCGCCCTCGACCTCGGAGGCGCCCCGGTTGGCCGCCTCCATGACGCCGGGGCCGCCGCCGGTGATCACCGCGTAGCCGGACTCGGCCAGCGCCCGGCCGAGCCGCCGGCCCATCTGGTATTCGGGGGTGCCCTCGGGGGTGCGGGCCGAGCCGAAGACCGTGATCGCCGCGGGCAGCTCGGCGAGCTGGCCGAACCCCTCCACGAACTCGGCCTGGATGCGCAGCACCCGCCACGGGTCCATGTGCACCCAGTCGGACGGGCCCTGCCGGTCGAGCAGCCGCTGGTCGTGGGTGGAGCTGGGGACGAGACTCCCGCGCACGACCGCCTGCCCCTGACGGCGTTCGGCTCGTTGCTTCTGTTCCATGGTGGTCACGCTAGTCCTCTCCGTACCGGCCCGCGGTGCCGTTCCCGACCCGGGCCGCGCCCGCCTAAGCGGGCACTTCGAGGATGAACGCCCAGGTCGAAGGCCAGATGAAGGCTCCGAAAAAATCTTGGGAAAAGCAGGGAACCGAATTTCGACCCCCCTGCGTCTAACTGCCGAGGGTGCTGCTCGGGACTGAAAGTGGCTTTCCCCGCCAAATGGCCGGCGAGGAAAGCCACTTTCATTTTGTCAGCCAGTTCAGCAGGGCCCGCTCGCTCTCCGTGATTTTCGGCAGCGACACGTACTCGCCCTGCTGGTGCGCCAGGTTCGGGTCGCCGGGGCCGTAGTTCACGGCCGGGACGCCGAGCGCGGAGAAGCGGGAGACGTCCGTCCAGCCCAGCTTGGCGCGCGGGGTGCCGCCGACCGCGGCGGCGAAGGCGGCGGCCACGGGATGCGTCAGGCCCGGCCTCGCCCCGGGCGCCGCGTCGAGGAAGCTCACCTCGTAGCCCTCGAACACCTCGCGCACGTGCTGCTCGGCCTGCTCGACCGTCAGGTCGGGGGCGAAGCGGTAGTTGACGGTGACCACGCACTCGTCGGGGATGACGTTGCCTGCCACGCCGCCGCTCACCGCGACCGCGTTGAGCCCCTCGTGATACTCCAGCCCGTCGACCACCGGCAGCCGCGCCTCGTAGGCGTTGAGCCTGGCCAGCACCGGCTCGATGCCGTGGACGGCGTTGACGCCGAACCACGACCTCGCGCTGTGGGCCCGCTTGCCGGTCACGGTGACGTCGGCGCGCAGGGTGCCCTGGCAGCCGCCCTCGATCTCGCCGTCGGTCGGCTCCATCAGCACCGCGAAGTCGGCCGCCAGCCACTCGGGGTGGTCTCTGGCGACCCTGGTCAGGCCGTTGCGCTCGGCCTCGATCTCCTCGCAATCGTAGAAGACGTACGTCACGTCGCGGTTGGGGGCCGGGACGGTGGCCGCCAGCTTCAGCGCGACCGCCACGCCCGCCTTCATGTCGGAGGTGCCGCAGCCGTAGAGCAGGTCGCCCTCCACCCGGCTCGGCAGGTTGGCCGCGACCGGGACCGTGTCGAGGTGGCCCGCGATCAGCACCCGCTCGGCCCGGCCGAGGTCGGTGCGGGCCACGATCGTCTCGCCGGAGCGGTCGACCTTCAGGTGCGGCAGCGCGGACAGCGCCCGCTCGACCGCGTCGGCCAGGGCCTTCTCGTCGCCGCTCACCGACTCGATGTCCACGATCGCGGCGGTCAGCGTGCGTACGTCCTGTGTCAGGTCCAGCATCAGGTGTTCACTCCATGTTCGCGCAGCACCTCGTTGAGTGCCGCCTTGTCGTGCCGCTGCTCCGGCTCCAGACGCTTGATCACCAGCACGCACGGCAGCCCGAACGTGCCGCCGGGGAACTCCTTCTGCCGCGTGCCGCCGACCGCCACGCACCAGTCGGGCACCCTGCCCCGGGCCAGTTCCTCGCCCGTCTGGACGTCGATCACGGGGATCGTGCCGGACAGGATCGTGCCCGCCCCGATCACCGCGCCCCGGCCCACCCGCGCGCCCTCGACGATCATCGAGCGGCTGCCGATGAACGCGTCGTCCTCCACGACGACCGGCACCGCGCCCGGCGGCTCCAGGACGCCGCCGATGCCCACTCCGCCGGACAGGTGCACGTTCTTGCCGATCTGGGCGCATGAGCCCACCGTGGCCCACGTGTCGACCATGGTGCCCGAGTCCACGTACGCGCCGATGTTCGTGAACGACGGCATCAGCACCACCCCCGGCGCCAGGTACGAGCCCCAGCGCGCGATGGCGCCCGGCACCACCCGCACCCCTTCGAAGGACGTCTTGAGCGGCACCCTGTCGTGGTGCTGGAAGTCGCCCACCTGGGAACGTGCCATGCCCAGCAGCCGGAAGGCGAGCAGGATCGCGCGTTTGGCCCGCTCGTCCACCACGACCTCGCCGCCGACCAGGCGGGCGACCCTCGCCTCACCCTTGTCCAGCAGGTCGACGGCGCCGACCACCTGGATGCGCGCCTCCACGTCGGCCGGGGACAGCTCCGCGCGTCGTTCCCACAGCTCGTCCACCACCGGGGACATCACGTGACTCATGGCCACGGAGCTTATCCGGCCGGGTAGGTTCTTCAGGGTGCGCCTGCGCTTCTCCCGTGGAGTCATCACCATCGCGATCATCGTCGTGGTCCTCGCCGTCGGCGTCTCCGTGGGGCTCTACCTCCTGCTCAAGCGGGCGACGCCGCTGGTCCTCCCGGAGGCCTTCTGCATGGTGCGCACCCCCGAGGGCGTCCTGACCCTCGATCCGGAGCAGGCGCAGGTCTCGGCCACCATCGCCGCCGTCGCGGCCCGCCGCCGCCTGCCCGAGCGGGCCGTCGTGATCGCGTACGGCACCGCGCTGCAGGAGTCGAAGCTGCGCAACCTCTCGTGGGGCGACCGCGACTCGGTGGGCGTGTTCCAGCAGCGCGAGTCGCAGGGTTGGGGGCGCAAGAAGCAGCTGATGGACCCGGTCTACGCCAGCAACAAGTTCTTCGCCGCCCTGGTGAAGGTCAAGAACTACCGCAAGCTGCCGCTGGCCGAGGCGGCCCAGGAGGTGCAGCGGTCCGCGGGCGGCTACGCGTACGCGCAGCACGAGCAGGACGCCAAGATCCTGGCCGCCGCCTTCACCGGCCGGGTGCCCAGGTCCGTCCACTGCTGGTATCCGCCGCCCAAGCAGACGCCCGCGCCGCAGGCCAGGACCGCCGAGGCGCGCAAGCAGCTCGCCAGGGCGCTCGGCGACCCGGCGATCACGACGAAGAAGCGGGGCTGGCTGGTGGCGTCCTGGTCGGTGGCGTACGCGGAGAAGTACCAGCTGCGGCGCGTCGGCTACAGCGGCGCGACCTGGGTCAACGACGTCGACGCGGACGGCTGGAAGAAGGGCGGCCAGGCCGGCGACGGCGAGGTCGAGCTGTCCTGACCTCCCGCCGCAGCTCCGGCGCGGACGTCAGGTGGCGCGGGTGATGATGGTGATCGAGCCCGGCGGCAGCGGCTGGGCGTAGCTGGCGGTCCAGGCGTGGCCCTGGATGCGGTCGAAGGAGAGCAGGCGGCCGTCGGAGGCGTGGTAGTCGGCGAAGTCGAGCAGGCCGCGTTCGGGGTTGCCGGTCTCGCCCTCGCTCCTGAAGGCCGCGGTGCCGCGCTGGATCGGGAAGAACTCCACGCCCTCCATGATCAGCATGCTCTTGGCCGGGACCATGCCCTGCGTCGGCACCTCGGTCCACAACAGCACCTCGAGATGGGACGCCTCGCCCGCGGCCTTGCCCTCGCGCACCGCGACCGAGAGCCACAGGCGGCGGCGGGCGACGTCGCGCAGCAGGTATTCGATCCACTGCTGGCCCTGCCAGGAGACGTGCATCGCGCCGAGCACCCGGTAGGGGGAGCCGTGCACCTCGATCCGGTCGGCGACCTGGATCGTGCGAGGGTCGGCGTAGTCGGTGCCGGCATGCCCGGGGGCCTCGACCGGCGCCGGCAGCGGGGTCTCGACCGGAGCGACCTCGACCGGTGGCGGCGGCGCGCTCGACCGGCCCCTCCTGTCCTGCCGCATGGTGGCCACGAACGCCCCCAGCAACAACAGGACGGTGGCGATGCTCAGCCCGAGTACGACCATGGAGGTCATGCTCATCGATCAGCTCGCTCCACTCGCGGTCTGTCTCGGCAGACGCCTTTTTCAATTTGTCCGTGCGCTACGACGGGCGATCCTACTGGAGGCGGCGCACGGCCGCACTGATGCGTTCGTCGGTGGCGGTCATCGCGACGCGGATGTGCCGTCCACCAGCCGATCCGTAGAAGTCTCCCGGCGCGACCAAAATCCCGATTTCGGAAAGCTTACTCACTTGATCCCAGGCGTTCTGCCCATTCGACGCCCATAGGTACAGACCGGCGGTCGAATGGTCGATCGTCCACCCCGCCCGTTCCAGCGCGGGACGCAGCACGGCGCGCCGCGCGGAGTAGAGCTCGCGCTGGCGTTCGGCGTGCGTGTCGTCGCCGAGCGCGACCGTCATCGCGTCCTGGACCGGCTTCGGCATGAGCATGCCGGCGTGCTTGCGCGTCTCCAGGAGCCGCTTGACCAGGACGGGATCGCCCGTCACGAACCCCGCCCGGTAGCCGGCCAGGTTGGAGCGCTTGGAGAGCGAGTGGACGGCGAGCAGCCCCTCGTGGGAGCCCCCGCAGACGTCGGGATGGAGGATGGAGACCGGCTGCTCTTCCCAGCCGAGCTCGATGTAGCACTCGTCGGAGGCCACGACCGTGCCGCGCTCGCGCGCCCAGGAGACCACCTTGCGCAGATGTTCGGCGGGCAGCACGCGCCCGGTCGGGTTGCCCGGGGAGTTGATCCAGAGCAGGTCGACGTGCTCGGGGCCGACCGACAGCGTGCTGTCGGAGGCGGTGGCGGTTGCGCCGGCGAGCCGGGCGCCCACGTCGTAGGTGGGGTAGGCCAGCTCGGGGAAGACCACCCGCCGGGCGCCGAGGTAGGTCGGCAGCCAGGCGACGAACTCCTTGGAGCCGATCAGCGGCAGGACGTCCTGCTGGTCGACGGTGACGCCGTGGCGGCGCCGCAGCCAGCCCGCGGCGGCCTCGCGCAGCGCCTTCGTGCCGTGGGTCAGCGGGTAGCCGGGGCTGTCCGCGGAATCGCGCAGGGCCTGCTGGACGGCCTCGGGCACCGGGTCGACGGGGGTGCCGACCGAGAGGTCGACGATGCCGTCGGGATGCGCCAGGGCACGTTCCTTGTACGGTTCGAGCCGGTCCCAGGGGAAGTCGGGCAGCTTGTTCACGGTTCTCCAGGGTCGTTCGGGGCCGTACACGCCTGCCGCGGACACGGGCGCACGGGGCCCGCCCGACGTGGACGGCCCCGGCGCACGCGACTCGCTAGTGGTCCTCGCCCTGCGGCGGCAGCGCGGCCACCACCGGGTGGTCCTTCTCGATCTTGCCGACCTTCGAGGCGCCTCCCGGCGAGCCGAGATCCTCGAAGAAGTCCACGTTCGCCTTGTAGAAGTCCTTCCACTGCTCGGGAAGGTCGTCCTCGTAGAAGATGGCCTCGACGGGGCACACAGGCTCGCACGCGCCGCAGTCCACGCACTCGTCGGGGTGGATGTAAAGCATGCGCTCGCCCTCGTAGATGCAATCGACGGGGCACTCCTCGATGCACGCCTTGTCCAGGACGTCCACGCAAGGCTGCGCGATGACGTAGGTCACCTCGAGCTCCTTTTTCTCCGCACCATGGCATGACTCTGACCGCGGTTTGCTACGCCCTAGTATTGCCGTGCTTGCCAGCTGGCCGAAACGGAGGGTGGCAAACTCATGGCCGCACGCCTCGTCGTCGCGATCACAACTCAGGACATAGGCGCACGGATCACCACTCGAAGACGCGTCCCTGAAGGCTTCCGAGACGCCGTCGGCGTGCTCGAATCCTGGACGGGCGGCGTGTTGAGAGTTCGCAAGCGGGACGGCACTTTGGTGGAGATCGACGAGGAAACGCTGGTCGCGGCCAAGGTCGTTCCGGTCGCGCCTCCTCGACCTCGGGCGAAGTAACGGTAAGTATTCGTTGTGTGACCGTACGTATCTGCGCCGCCGTAGCAGCCGTTCTCGCCAGCGCCGGATGCGGCGCGTCCACGTCCCAGTCCACATCCGAGGGGTCCAAGGACCTGCCGGTGCTCAACGTCCGGGCCGCCTCGCTGAAGCAGGGCTTCGGCACGATGGGGCGCCTGGCCGAGGCCGCCAAGCGCGAGGGCCAGCTCACCGTGATCGGCCTGCCGCACGACTGGGTGAACTACGGCGAGATCATCGACACCTTCGCCGACAAGTACGACATCAAGGTCAACGAGCTGGAACCGGGCGCCAGCAGCAGGCGTGAGCTCGACGCCGCCGCCCAGCTCAAGCCGGACGTGTTCGATCTCACTCTGGACATGGCCGTCTACGGGGCCGACAAGTTCGCGCCGTACAAGGTGACGGGCTGGCAGGACCTGCCCGACCACGTCAAGGACCCCAAGGGCGCCTGGTACGGCGTGTACGGCGGCTACATGTCGATCGGCTACGACCCGCGCGAGGTCAAGGCCCCGGCCTCGTTCGCCGACCTGCTCAAGCCCGGCTACCGCGTCGCGCTCGACGGCGACCCGCTGCGCTCGGCGGCGGCGTTCGGCGGCGTGATGGCCGCGTCCATGAAGGCCGGGGCCAGGCCGGACGCCAGGCAGGGGGTGGACCTGTTTGCCCGGCTCAAGCAGGCCGGGCAGCTCGTCGAACCGGCCAAGGCGAATGTGATCATCGACTGGGACCACCTCAACGCGACCCGCAGCGCCGACCACGCCGACTCGTGGGAGGTGACGATCCCGCGCGACGCGCCGTTCGGCGGTTACCACGTCCAGGCGATCAGCAAGACCGCCCCGCATCCGGCCGCCGCCCGGCTGTGGCAGGAGTTCCTGTTCTCCGACGAGGGCCAGAACCTGCTGCAGAAGGGCTACGCCCGTCCGGCGCGCGGCGAGGCCATGCTCATGAAGGGCAAGCTCGACACCGAGCAGGCCGCCCGGCTGCCCAAGGCCGCCGGCCCTCCCGTGCTCATGACGATCCCGCAGACGGACGCGGCGAAGGCGTACCTCAAGCGGGAATGGAGCAAGAGCGTGGGATGAGTCCGTTGTGACTTGATATGTCGTAGAGACGATCAGGCTCTAAAGTGAACGGACAGCACGGCCACGGGGGCCCGATGTCTGACGAATGTGAGCTGATCGTCTTGCGATACGACGCACCGAGCTTGGAGCGGTGGAACAGTCGCGCCTACGACAGCAGTTTCGGGTACGTCTCCACCCAGGGCGCGCCGCTGGTCGACCTGCTCGACCCGCAGCCCGGGGAGCGCGTGCTCGACCTCGGGTGCGGCACCGGGGTGCTGACCGCGCAGATCGCCTTCAGAGGCGCGGACGTCCTGGGCATCGACGGTTCCGCCGCGATGATCGAGAAGGCGCTGGCCCAGTACCCGGGGATCGACTTCATCATCGGCGACGGCCACGACTTCACCGTGGTGGACCCGTACGACGCCGTCTTCTCCAACGCGGCACTCCACTGGATGAGCCGCGATCCCGCCGCCGTGATCGCCAGCGTCCGCGAGGCGCTGAAGCCGGGCGGCCGGTTCGTCGCGGAGATGGGCGGCGCGGGCAACTGCGCGGAGCTGACCGCCGCGATGCTGACCGCCTGGCGCGAGTACGGCCTGCGCGAGCCCGACCTGCCCTGGTACTTCCCCACGCCCGCCGAGTACGCGCGCCGGCTGGAGCAGGAGGGCTTCGTGGTCCGGCTGCTGGAGTACTTCGACCGGCCGACGCCGCTCGACGAGTGCCCCGGCGGGGCCGCCGACTGGGTGCGCATGTTCGCCTCGTCCGTGCTCGAAGGACTGCCGCCGGAGATCGTCGACCCCCTGCTCGGACGGGTCAACGAGCTGGCCGCGCCCGCCCTCCGCAGGGAGACGGGCTGGATGGCCGACTACGTGCGTCTACGCTTTGCCGCTGTTCGGCGCTGATGCGTAGTGCATGATGCGTAGGGCTGTTTTGCCGGACTATGGTCTGTTCCGTGGGCGGCGAGATGTTGGCTGCGCCGCTCCGGCGGCGTGAGGGGCTGGTGAACGGAACGGGATGAACTTCTGCCTGAGCGACCTCGTTCCACCGTTGAGGTGGAGCGACGCGTCGACGATCACGCTACTGACCGGGCAGCCGGATCTGCCGGACGCGTGGTGGCGAAGCCTGCCCATGCCGCTGGTGCTCGCGGCCATCGGCCCGGAGTCGCTGGGCGAGCTGCTGACGGAGATCGCGCTGGAGCACTGGCCGGCCGCCGCCGTCGGTGACGTCCTGCCGGCTCTGCACGTCCTGGACCCGGACGAGGCCGACGAACCCGCCGTCGCCATCGCGCTCGACCGCGCCGGGTCGTGGACGGGGCTGCTCTCGCTGACCGGGCGGGAGCTGGTGGACCAGCCGTTCATCCAGGCCCGGCCGGTGCTCAACACGCTGTTCGGGGCGGTGCTCGTCCGGCTGGCGCATCCGTACGCGGGTGGGCGGCAGGTCGAGGCGCACGTGCCGGCGGCCCCGGCGGACGCCGTCGTGGCGGCGGACGTCGCCCATGAGCCCGCGTTCCATGAGGACAAGGCTGCCGAGGAGGCCGTCGAGGAGACGGCTGACCGTGGCGGCGAGCGGGTGCTCGACGCCGACTCGGAGCCGGTCGTCGAGGAGGTCCCGCGGCCCGAGCCTGAGCCCGTGCTCGACGCCGCCGAGGAGCCCGCGCCCGAGCCCGCCGCCGAGGAGGCGGCCGCGCTGGAGGCGGAGGGTGTCGGCGGCGAGCCGGAGCCCTTCTCCTCGGCGGACCACGACGAACCCGCCGACGCCGACAGCTCCGCCGACGTCCCTGAGGTCCCTGAGGTCCCTGAGGTTTCCGAGGGGCGGGACGAGGAGCCGGCCGGGGCCGCACAACCCGAGGCACCCGCCGACCACGCCGAGCCCGACGAGGCGGACGCCGAACACCTTGAGCACAAGGCCGACGCCGAGCACGCGGAGGCCGAGGACGCCGAGGCCGAGCACGCCGAGCACCAAGCGGACGCGGAGCACGCCGAGCACCAAGCGGACGCGGAGCACGCCGAACCCGAGGCCGGACACGCCGAGCCCGAGGCCGACGCCGAGCACGAGGCGCTCATTGAGCACCCCGAGCCGGAGGCGCACGCCGGGCACCCCGGGAACGGGCAGGCCGCGGGTCCGCACGCCGAGTCCGCCGAGGTGGGCGGCGAGGAGTTGCCCGAGCTGATCGAGGCCGCGTTCGCCGGGCTCGACGACAAGAGCTGGGCCGTGGCCCAGAACCGCGTCTTCACCGACGAGCCCTCGGCGGTCGACCAGCTCGCCAGGCTGTTCGCCGTCCCCCCGGCCGACATCTCCGCCACCGAGCAGGAGCTGCGCGTCCGTCTCGACCAGTGGCTGGCCAGCGAGGAGGCCGCGCCGTACCGCGCCCACCTGGACGAGCTGCGCAGGACGCTGGGCCCGGCCGCCCCCAAGGAGCAGCTGATCGGCGCGGCCGACTGGCACGCCAGGGAGATCCGCGCGCTGGAGGTGCCGGCCTGGCAGTTCGTGCTGGCCACGCTGCCCGCGCAGCCGAATCCACCGGTGGAGTTCCAGCAGCCGCACTCGGCGTTCGGCGCGATGCAACCGCCGCCGCCCTTGCCGCCGCCACCCATGCCGGCGCCGCCGCCCCCGGCCGGCCCGCCCGGTCCGCCGCAGTTCCAGGCGTTCACGCCGGCCGCGCCGCCGCCCGCGGAGGGCAACGGCGGGGGGGCGGAGCAGAACAAGCCGTACCAGCCGCTCAAGGACGTCTCCCAGACCAGGCGCTGCTTCCGCCAGCCGGACGGCCGCTGGTGGCTGCGGATCGACGTGACCGCCGAGCAGCTCGCCGGCGGCGAGTGCGCCCTCCCGACGGGCTTCGCGGCCTACCTGGGCCTGTCCCCCGGTGAGAGCCGGGCGGTCAGGAGCGCGGCGGGCGAGCTGACCATGACCTGGCACGGCAGGCCGGTGCTGGAGTCCATCGAGCGCCTGCTCGTGGACGTCGGCGCCAAGGAGGGCGGCCACCTGTTCCTCACGCTGTCGGACGAGGGCGTGCTGCGCGCCCGTCACCTGCCGGTCGCCGCCCAGAACGCCGAGAGCATCACCAAGGCGCTGCGCCTGGTCGGCTACACGGCGCCGGGCGGCACCCGGGACCAGGCGGCCAGGGTGATCGCGACGAGGATCGGGCTCACCGGCCCCGTCGGGCTGCCCGACCTGCTCACCAGGCTCCGCGAACGCGGCGACCGCGACCTGCTCGCCCTCTTGGACTGACCGCCCGTGCCGCGGCTCGCGATCGGCCCTGACCTCCCAGGGGAGCTCGGCGCACTGGCTCAGCCGGTGCGCAGGGACGCCGTGGTCGCGCTGCGCCGGTTCCTGCTGAACGTCTCCGGAGCCCCGCACCCCGAGCGGGTGCGGGGCTGCCGGGACGCCAAGGTCGCCACGCTGCGCCTGGCCGACGGGCATCGCGGCGTGGTGGTCCGGCAGCGCGACGTCTACTGGCTGCTCGCCGTGCGGCCCGATCCGGAGGCGTGGTCGTACGCCCAGCGCCACCGGTACGGCGTCAACCCCGTGATCGGCGTCGTCGAGGAGTGGGACGCCGAGACCCTGGACCGGGTCGAACCCGCCTTACGCAGGTCGGCCCGCCCCTCGCGGCTGTTCGAGCAGATCTGCGACGGCGACCTGCTCGCGCTCGGCATCGACGTGCACGCGCTGCCCCTGGTCAGGCTGATCTCCACCGAGGCCGACGTGGCCGCGCTCGAACCGCTGCTGCCGCCCACCCAGTACGCGCCGCTGGCCGTCCTGGCCCGGGGCGGCACGCTGTCGGAGGCGTGGCGCGAGCTGGACAACTGGCGCGCCCGCGACGAGGAGACGGGCGCGATCGACCCCGACGACCTGCACGCGGCGCTGCTGCGCAGCCCGGACCGCGCGGTGTTCGCCGCCGACAAGGTGGAGCTCGACCGGGTGCTCGGGGCTCCGGACTGGTGCACGTTCCTGCACCCCACGCAGCACCGGCTGGCCAGGGCCGGACGGTACGAGCAGCCGGTGCTGGTCGTGGGCGGCGCGGGCACCGGAAAGACGATCGTCGCCCTGCACCGGGCGGCCCACCTGGCGGCGCGGGGCAGCGGCCCGGTGCTGCTGGTGACGTTCTCGCAGAGCCTGGCCGAGGAGCTGTCCGGCCGGCTGGACGTGCTGATCGACGACGAGACCGTGCGCAAGCGCGTCGAGGTGGACAACGCCGAGCGCCTGGCCATGCGGATCGTCGCCGACGCGGAGGGACGCCGTCCCGCCCTGGTCGGCCCGGGGGCCCGGTCGCTGGCCCAGCTCACCGACGAGGCGATCAGGCTGCTGTCGATCACGACCGGCGACCTGCTGGACGACGTGGAGCCGGGACGCAAGCCGTACCGGCACATCGTGGTGGACGAGGCGCAGGACATCAGCCCGGCGCAGTGGCGGCTGCTGCGGGCGGCGGCGCCGCACGCGCACGACGACCTGTTCGTGGTGGGCGACCCGCACCAGCGGGTGACCGACACGCGGGTGGCGCTCGGCGCGGTGGGCATCCCGGCCGTCCAGCACGACCTGCGGATCTCCTACCGGCTGCCGCAGGAGATCCTGTCCTACGTGGTCCGGCTGCGCGGCGGCGGCCCGGCGAACGGCCTGGTCAAGGGCGTGGCCGAGCTGTTCGGATACCGCGCCACGCACAACGGACGGCGGCCGGTGGTCCGGGCGTACGACACGCCCGAGTCCGAACTGGCCGGGCTGCGCGCCACGGTCGGCGGCTGGCTTGCGGACGGCGTGCCGGAGGGCGAGATCGCCGTCGGGGCGCGCACCCCCACGCTGGCTCGCGCCGCCCGGGACGCTCTGGACGGGCTGGACGTGCGCGTGGCGACCTTCCAGCATCTGAAGGGCCTGGAGTTCGAACGGGTGGCGCTCGTCGGCGTGGCGGAGGGCGTGGTGCCCGGATCGCTGCCCGAGGAGCCGGCCGCGCGGGCTCGAGCGCTGCAACGCGAGCGGAGCATACTGTTCGTCGCCTGCACACGGGCCCGAACGATGCTCTATATCTCGCATTCCGGAAGGGGGAGCCCATTTCTGTCCCCCTGATCACATAGTCTGAACTGCGGATATCTTCCCTTTGCCGGTTGGACCTCAATGAACCTCAGCCTGAGCGACCTCGCGCCACCCCTGCGCTGGACCTCCCCTGGTCAGATCGCGCCGATCGTGGAGGAGCCCCAGCTGCCCGAGGCCTGGTGGCAGGCGATCCCCCTCGACCGCGCGTGCGCGATCGTCGGGACGCAGACCGTGGCGGGTCACCTGGCCGATCTGGCCGTGGCCTGCTGGGGGCACCTGCTGCTCGGCGACATCCTGCCGCTGCTGCGTTTCTCCGACCCCGCCGAGGCCGAGCGCACGCCGGAGTCGCTGGGCAAGGACGTGGTGCAGAAGCTGTTCACCGGTGTGTTCGAGCGATTGCTCGAACCCGCGCCCGCCGCCCTGCCCGTCCCGGCCCGGCCCGACAAACCCCTTCCCGAGCTGATCGACGCGGTGTTCGCCGCGCTCGACGACCGGCAGCGCGCCATCGCCCGCGACCGGCTCTACGCGGCGCAGCGCGCCACGCTCGACGAGCTGGCGCAGCGTTTCTCGGTCACCCGCGAGCGGATCAGGCAGATCGAGCGGGACCTGCGCGACCACGTGGAGGCCTGGCTGGGCTCGCCGGAGGCGGCGGCGCTGGTGGCGCACGTGACGTGGCTGAGAGGCAGGCTCGGGTCGGCGGTCCCGGCCGACGACCTCGCGGCCGCCGTGCCGTGGCACCGCGGCGACCTGCGCACGCTGGGCATCCCCGCGTGGCGGTTCATCCGTACGCTGCTGACCGGCTACGAGCAGGCCGACGGGTGGCTGGTCTCCGGCGGGGCCGACGAGCTGCGGGAGAAGACGCGGCAGCTGTTCACCGACGGGCCGCGGCCGCTCGACGAGGCGGTGTCCATGGTGGCCCAGCTCGGCGTCCGCGAGGACGTCGCCGAGCGGTGGATCCTCGCCGTGCCGCAGCTCCGGGTGCTCGGCCGGCACGTGGTGCCCTGGCCGCGCAGCATCAACGAGAAGGCCGAGGCGGTGCTGGCGGTGGCGGGCACGCCGCTGTCGCCCGAGGAGATCCAGGAACGCATCGGCGAGGACTACAGCCTGGTCGGCATCCGCAACCAGCTCACCGCCGACGAGCGCTTCCACCGGGTGGACCGGAACAAGTACGGGCTGACCAGGTGGGGCGGCGACGAGTACCTGGGCATCAGGGAGATGATCGCCAGGGAGATCGAGCGGGCCGGCGGCGAGGCCTCGGTGAGCACGATCGTGACGAACCTGACCTCCCGCTACGACGTGAGCGAGAGCTCGGTGCGCGCCTACTCGGGCGGCCCCGGGTTCGAACGCACGCAGCGGGGCTGGATCAGAGTGGCCGGGACGTCGCCGACCGGGGAGTCGGAGCCGTACCAGCCGCGCAAGGACGTCTCGGAGACGCGGCGCAGCTTCCGCTCCCGCGACGGACGGTGGTGGCACCGCGTGGACGTCAACGCCGAGCACCTGCGCGGGTCGGGCTCGCCCCTGCCGACCGGGTTCGCCGCCTACCTGGGCATGGCTCCCGGCGGGTCGCTGACCGCCTCGACGCCCTCGGGCGACGTGGTGATCAGCTGGCACAACCAGCCGATCATGGGGTCGATCCGCAACGTGCTGGCCGACTTCAAGGCGAGCGAGGGCGACCACGTGTTCCTGACCGTCTCCGACGGCGGCGAGCTGCTGACCCGCTACCTGCCCGCGGCCGCCGTGGCGATGCCGCCGCTGAACCGGGCGCTCTACCTCATCGGCTACACCGCCCCGGTGCACTCCGAGATGGAGGGGCTGCGGCTGATCGGCGCCCGCATCGGGCTGCCCGACACGGCCACCCGCGAGGAGGTGCTGGCCAGGCTGCGCGAGCGCGGGGACAGGGACATCCTCGGCTTCCTCGGCGGGTGAGGGCTAGGCTCGGGTGATGTTGCGGATCCACGACACCCGGGCCAGGCAGGTCGAGGAGATCTCGGGCGGGCGGGCGGTGCGCGTGTACACGTGCGGGCCGGCGCTGCACCGCCGCGTGCATCTGGGCGACCTGCGCACGTACGTGCTGTCCGACCTGGTCAGGAGGGTCCTGGAGGGGCGGCGTACCCGGGTCGTGGCCGGCCGGCACGTCGCCGACCTCGGGCGTCCCGGCGAGGAGCCGTCGGCGCGCGACCTGGTCCGCGTCCACGAGGAGGCGTTCAGGGACGACGCGGCCGCGCTCAACCTGCGGCCGCCGGAGCACGCGCCGCGCGCCGGGGAGACGGTCGACCTGATGATCGAGCTGGTCGCCGGGCTCGTCGAGCGGGGGCACGCCTACCCGGCGCCGGACGGTTCGGTGTACTTCGATGTACGGACGTTCCCGGCGTACGGGGAGATCTCCGGCACTCGTCTGGATGACCTCAAGCCCGCCGACCCGATCGACGCCGCCGATCCGCACAAACGTTTCCACGCCGACTGGGCCCTGTGGCGGCCCGCCCACGGCGACCAGGCCCGGGACGCGCCCTGGGGGCGGGGCCTGCCCGGCCCGCACGTGGCGTGCTCGGCGCTGTCGCTGCGTTTCCTCGGCGAACGGATCGACCTGCACCTCGGCGACGCCGGCCGGCGATTCCCGCACCACGAGGACGAGCGCGCCCAGTCGGACGCGGCGACCGGCCACGAGGTGGTGCGCCACTGGGTGCACGGCGAGCGCCCGCTGTTCGACGGGCGCGAGATGGCGGAGTCCGCGGGCAACGTGGTGCTGCTGTCCGACGTGGTGGCGGCGGGGCTCGACCCGCTGGCGGCACGCCTGGCCTTCCTCGGGCACCACTACCGGGAGCGGCCCGACCTCGACTGGGACGTCCTGCGGGCCGCCGACCGCACGGTGCGGCGGTGGCGGGCGCGGGTGGCCGAGTGGTCGGAGTCGCCCAGCGCGCCCATGGCCTCGTCGTACGCCGAGCGCGTCGGGGCGGCCCTCGACGACGACCTGGACACCCCGGCGGCGCTGGCCGTCCTGCGGGAGCTGGAGCTGGACGGGTCGGTCGCGCCCGGGTCGAAGTTCGAGACGTTCCTGCACCTGGACCAGGTGCTGGCGCTCGACCTGTCCACGGAGATCGGCAAGCCGCGGGTGCCGCCCGCCGGGGCCGGCGAGCTGCTGGCGCAGCGGGAGCGGGCGGTGGAGGCCAACGACTGGGCGGCGGCCGACCGGCTCCGGGACGAGCTGTCCGACCTGGGGGTTCGCGTCACCGACACCCCGGAGGGACAGAGCTGGGCCCTCTGACCGGGAGCCCCCCGCGCGCGGCCGCTCCGACCACCTGAAACGGCCGGAGCAGTGAGCCGGTACTGCCAGACTTGTTCCAGTTCGGCAAGATGGAGGTATCGGTGAGACCCTTTGCGTGGATGCCGTGGCCTTTGCGGTGGTTCGCCCGGGTGTTGACCGTGCTTCTCGTGCTGGCGCTCGTGCTGGCCGGGGTTCTGGTGTACACGGTACGGAAGTCGTTCCCGCAGGTGGACGGGTCGCTGCGGCTGCCGGGTCTAACCGGAAAAGTCGAGATTTATCGCGATAAATCGGGGATCCCGCACATCTATGCCGACACTGCGGCCGACCTGTTCATGGCGCAGGGCTTCGTCCACGCCCAGGACCGGTTCTTCGAGATGGATTTCCGCCGCCACACCACCGCCGGACGGCTCTCCGAGCTGTTCGGCAAGGCCACGCTCGGCAACGACAAGGCGCTGCGGACCATGGGCTGGCGCCGGGTGGCCGAGCAGGAGCTGCCCGCCCTCGACCGGCAGACCCAGGACTTCCTGGCCGCGTACGCCAAAGGGGTGAACGCCTGGCTGGACGCCAACCCCAACGCCTCCGACCGGAGCCTCGAGTACTCGGTGCTCAAGCTGCAGAACGGCGAGTACCGGCCGGAGAGGTGGACCGCGGTCGACTCCGTCGCCTGGCTCAAGGCCATGGCGTGGGACCTGCGCTCCAACATGGAGGACGAGATCGACCGCGCCCTGGCGCTGACCAAGCTGCCCAAGGAGCGCGTCGACCAGCTCTACCCCGGCTACCCCTACGACCGCCACACCCCGATCGTCGGCGAGGGCGCGCTCGCCCAGGGCCGCTACGACCAGCAGGCCGAGCCGCGGATCGGCGGCGTCCGAGCGCTCTCCCAGGCCGCCGCGACGCTCGACGCCGTGCCGAGCACGATGAGCAGCGAGGAGCGCGAGGGCATCGGCTCCAACTCGTGGGTGGTCTCCGGCGAGCACACCACGAGCGGCAAGCCGCTGCTGGCCAACGACCCGCACCTGTCCCCGCAGATGCCGTCCGTCTGGTACCAGGCCGGGCTGCACTGCAGGAAGCTGTCCGAGCAGTGCCCGTACGACGTCACCGGGTTCACCTTCTCCGGCGTGCCCGGCGTGATCATCGGGCACAACGACAAGATCGCGTGGGGGTTCACGAACCTCGGGCCGGACGTGGCCGACCTCTTCCTGGAGAAGGTGGACGGCGACACGTACCTGTACAAGGGCGAGCAGGTCAAGCTGGAGACGAGGCAGGAGCAGATCAAGGTCGCCGGCGGCGACCCCGTCACGATCACCGTGAAGAGCACCCGGCACGGCCCGCTGATCAACGAGGTGATGGCGGACGCCCGCCCCAGCGGCGAGGCGAACGCCGTGGCCCTGCAGTGGACCGCCCTCACCCCCGGCAGGACCGTGGACGCGATCTTCGCGCTCAACAAGGCGGGCGACTGGCCCGAGTTCCGCTCGGCGGCGGCGCTGTTCGAGGTGCCGTCCCAGAACCTGATCTACGCCGACACCAGCGGCAAGATCGGCTACCAGGCGCCCGGGCGCATCCCCGTACGGGAGAAGGGCGACGGCACCTGGCCGGTGCCCGGCTGGACCGGCGAGTACGACTGGAAGGCCGCGCCCATCCCCTACGAGCAGCTCCCCACGGTGGAGGACCCGGCCGAGGGGTTCGTCGTCACGGCCAACAACGCCGTCATCGACCCCCGCCGCTACCAGCCGCTGCTGACCAAGGACTGGTCCTACGGCTACCGCTCCCAGCGCATCCGCGAGCTCGTCGAGTCCGCGATCGGCAAGGGCAAGGTCGACGCCGGGACGATGTCGGACATCCAGCAGGACACCTCCAACGAGTTCGCCGGGACGCTGGTGCCCGCCCTGCTGCGGGTGGACCTGGCCGGGGCCGCCCGCCAGGCCCGCGAGCTGCTGCGGACGTGGGACCACTCCCAGGGCCTCGACTCCGCCCCCGCCGCCTACTACAACGCGGTGTGGCGGCACCTGCTCATGCTCACGTTCGACGACGACCTGCCCGAGCAGGTGTGGCCCGCCGGCGGCGACCGCTGGTACGACGTGGTCGCCAACCTGCTCACCGCCCCCGACGACCCCTTCTGGGACGACGTGACCACCGAGAACCTCACCGAGACCCGCGACGACATGCTGCGGCAGGCGATGGCCTCGGCGTACCAGGAGCTGTCCGAGCTGTTCGGCACGGACGTCAAGTCCTGGAAGTGGGGCGACCTGCACCAGCTCGAACTGGTCAACGGCACGCTCGGCACCTCGGGCCTCGCGCCCGTGGAGGCGCTGTTCAACCGCGGCCCGTTCGCCGTGCCCGGCAACAAGGACGCGGTGAACGCGACCGGGTGGAACGTGCAGAAGGGGTACGGGGTCACGGCGGTGCCGTCGATGCGCATGGTCGTCGACCTGTCGGACCTGGACAAGTCCCGCTGGATCAACCTGACGGGCGCCTCGGGGCACGCCTTCCACGACAACTACTGGGACCAGGCCGAACCCTGGGCGCGGGGCGACCTGCTCCCGATGTACTCCAAGCCCGAGTCCGTGAAGAACGCAGCCGTCCACACCCTCACCCTCACCCCCTGACCCCCACCGCCGCCCCCTCTTCGCTGGAGGACGGGCCGGCGAGGGGCGGGTGGCGCGCCCGGTGTACGACCGTGGGTGTAGTCGAAGGCCAGACCGTGGTCCGACGCGCCCGGACCACGGCCGCTGTCAGCATGGCCGCATGAATCGCCTCCGGTACTCCGATCGCCTCTGGTACTCCGTCGGGATCTTCCTCCTGCTCGTGGGCCTGGCGCACCTGGGCGTGCTCGTCGTGGCCGGCGGCCCGTGGGAGGGGGCCGTGTCGTGGCGCAAGCCGTTCACGTTCGGGGTGTCGTTCGGGTTGAGCGTGCTGACCCTGACCTGGGTGTCCCAGTGGTTACGGCTTCGTGCCCGCGCGTTCGTCCTCGGGGCGTTCGCGGTGGCCTCCACGGTCGAGGTGGCGCTGATCACCCTTCAGGCGTGGCGCGGCGTGCCGTCCCACTTCAACATGGAGACCCCCCTCGACACGGCCATCGCCCGCACGCTGGCCGCGTTCGGCATCACGCTCATCGTCATCGCGATCACCATGACCGTCGCCGCCTTCCGCCCGGCGCCGGAGGTCGCCCCGAGCACCCGTCTGGCCGTACGCGCCGGCTTCGCCACGCTGCTGGCGTCCATGGTCTTCGGCGGCGTGATGATCGCCCGTGGCGTCGTGGCGGTGATGACGGGCAACCAGCAGCTCGCCTACACGGTGGCCACCGCGCTCAAACCGGCCCACGCCGTGCTCATGCACGGGGTGCTCCTCCTGCCGGCCCTGTCCTGGCTGCTGTCCCGCACGCTCCCGTCCGAGGGTGCGCGGCTGCGAGCCGTACGCCTGGCCACCTGGGCGTACGTCGCGGTGGCCGCGCTGGTCTCCGGTCTGGCCGTGGCCGGGGTGGCGGTCGTGGGGCCGTCCACGGCGTCGGTGTTGTCGGCCGGGGTGATCTCGGGCCTCGCCATCGCGGCCGTCGCGCTGGGCCGGTTCAGCTCCCGCCTCGGCCAGGCGAAACATTGAGGTCGGGGTAATGGGTCAGCCGTTATGCCGTCGTCTCCGCCACCACACGGGCGCGCGCGGATAGCCACCGTCGTCCAGGTCGGCCAGCCGCTCGAACACGTTGTACGACGCCTGATGCCCGCACACGACGACCGACAGGAGCATGGCCAGCAGGTAGAGCGGGAGCATCGGCAGTCCGGCGCAGCAGGCCCACTGGGTGGCGTGCCGTCCTTCGTGTCGGATGAGCCGGTCGTCCAGCTCGTCCCACCTGGTCAGGACGACGTTCCCCACCGTGAACGCGCCCGCGACGGGGAAGCGGTAGCGGTAGCCGAAGGCGAGGATGAGCCCGTCGGGGCCGGGCCGGCGGGCCGCGCCGCCGACGAAGGAGATGAGTAGGCCGAGCGGGGTGGCGAGGTTCAGATAGTTCACCGCCCGCCGGAACCGATAGCGCCTGTTCATGCGTCTCAGTCTTGACCAATCTTGACAAGTCGGAATAATGATCTGCGTCCTGAAATCTCCCACAAGAGCAGGATTATGAGATTTTCCATCCTGGGCGCGCTGCTCGGCGCTGTTGCACTGGCCGGAGCCGGCGGAGTCGCGATCACCCAGACATCAGCCACCGATCCCCTACGTTCAACCGATTCTCCTTCCGGCGCGCAGGTGGCGTTACCCGTCGCCGCGACCCCGACGGCGACGCCCACTGCGACGCCCTCGGTCGGGGATTACACCGCCACGACGAAGGTGGTCAAGAAGAAGGGCGTCTCGTACTTGAATGTGTCCGTCAAGTACGACGGAGCGGCCCGCTTCACCGTGAAGCAGAAGGTGTGCAGGAGCAAGTCCTGCAGGAGCGCCACCGCCCAGATCCCCGTCACCACCGGGGCCGGGCAGACCACGAAGAAGCTGGGCAAGGGCACGTACAAGGCGAGGGGCAAGCCGGCCGTCAAGGTCAGGCCGCTCCCCTGGCCGACCCGCACCGTGACGGTCTCGCCGACCGCCACGGCCGCGCCGGGCGCGACGGCGACCGTGACGTCCACGGTGACCGAGCAGGCCACGGTGACCGCCACGGTGACCCAGCCCGGCCCGACCGTGACCGTGCCCGGCCCGACGGTGACCGTGCCGGGGCCGACGGAGACGGTGACGTTCACCTGTCAGCCGGCTCCGCCGACGTCCCCGCTTCCGCCGTCCGAACCGCCGACCGCCACGCCGTCGCCCTCGGTCTCGGAATCCCCGGACGTCCCGGACGCCCCGGCCCAGGCCCCCGCGCCACCGCCGAGCGACACCCCGACGCCGACCCCCACCCCGACGCCGACGCCGACCGCGACGGACGTCCCGACCGACACCCCCACAGGCGCCCCGACCGACGTCCCCACGGACGTCCCGACGGACATCCCGACGTGCGCGCCGCCCACGGATCTCCCCTCCGAGACCCCGACCCCGACCGTGACCTCCACGGACACCGGCGCCCCCACCGACACCCCCACCCCGCCGGAGCCCCCCACCCAGTAACCGCCGACCGGCAACACGCATGACCCCGGGCCAGGCCTCAACGCCTGGCCCGAGTCATGTCCCCCGCCCACAACCCACCGCGACCGCCCTCTCACATCCGGGACGCCGCACCACCGCTGCACCAGGCCGCCAACCCGTAGGGACGCCGCGCCACCGCTCCCATCCCTCCGGCTCGTGACCGGGTACGCCCCCGGGGGTCAGTGTGGGGCGTTTGTGGGGTGGGGTGGTGGAGTGGGGGTCAGCAGGCGGGTGAGGGTGTCGGTGAGCCAGCGTTCGTAGGTGTCGGCGTCCCAGCTCATCATCTCCCGGCCCAGCAGGTACGTCTCCGTATGCACCAGGACGGCGGTGGTGTCGGTCAGCCAGTCGAGGTCGTGCCCGCTCGCCAGGAGCCCGTCGGCGGCCATCTTGTCCCAGAAGGCGCGCATGTTCGCGCGGGTGGCCTCGCGGCCGGCCCGGGCGGCGGCGGCCAGGTCCGGCTCGGTGGGAGCGGCCTGCAGGGCGACGGCCAGCAGGTCGCCGGCGCGTTCGGCCATCCGGCGGCCGGCCCCGGCCAGGGCGGCGATGCGCTCCTCGGCGGTGGGGGCGGTGCCGGCGCGGACGTACCAGTCGCGGCCGGTGATGTCGACGGCCGCGCCGTCACCGGCGTAGGCGACGTCGACGCAGCGTTTGAGCAGCGCGGCCTTGGTGCCGAAGCGCAGGTAGACGGTGCGGTCCCCGACCTGGGCGGACTGTGCGACGGCGGTCAGGGTGGTGGCCGCGTAGCCGTTGCGGAGGAACAGCTCGGTGGCGGCGGTAAGGATCTTCTCCTCGGTGGCGGCGATGCGGGCGGCGCGCAGATCGCGCTTGACGGGGTCCGGCACAAAATGCAGTATAACTGCATCGATGCAGTGCAACTGCAAGGAGGGGATTCCCGTGTCACACCTCCCGCGCCTGGACGGCGTGCACCACCTCAAGCTTCCGGTCACCGACCTGGACCGTTCCCTGGCCTGGTACCGCTCCCGGTTCGGGTACGAGATCGACATCGAGTTCGTCGAGCAGGGCGTGCCGATGGGCTACGCGCTCGCCCATCCGGACGGCGGTCCCGTACTGGCGCTGCGGCTGGACCCGGAGCGGGCCAAGGCCGCCGCGGGTTTCGACTACTTCGCCATCGGCGTGCCGGACAAGCAGGCCCTCGAGGATCTGGCCGCCCACCTGACCGCGTCCGGCGACCGCCACGCCGGCGTGCACGAGGCGACCATCGGCTGGATCCTGCCCGGCCTGCACGACCCGGACGGCCACGAGATCCGCTTCTACACCACGCAGCCGCTGCCCCCGCGCGAGCGGCCCACTCCCACCGCGGCGGAGGCGGACGAGGAGCACGGGAGCAGCGCCCTCCGTCCGGCCGAGACCTCGTGAGCCGCAACCAGGACGGGCGCCTTTAGGTCTTCGCCCGCGGCCAGGACGCCCGCCCGTGGCACGGCCGGCAGCACGAGGGCGGCTGATCTCAGGGGAACCGCTCGCGGACGGAGGGCTCGAGAACGACCGGCACCGCCCGCCGAGCCCCCTCCCCACCGCCGGGCAGAACCACGACGGCAGGCTGGAGACGATCGTGATCGCCTCCGACGGCCTCAGCCCCGTGCACTCCCGGCGGCATCAGGCCAACGGCGACCGAGCGAAGCACCGAAGGCGCGCATCCGGCGGGGGCACCCGCCAGCAGGCGTTCGATGCACCAGGTCCGGGCGGCGACGGCAGAACCTCGAAGGCCGGTCGGTACGTGCCCTGGGGCCGGGCTTCCGCGAGTTCTGAACCCGGCCGGTCACCTCACGGAGCAGGGCCGAGCGGCCCCCCGGCCAGGACACCGCCCGGCCCTTCCTTGAGCTCGACGAAGATCGCGTGCGACTCGGTGTCGCCGATGTTCCGCCCCGCGTGCTCCTGGGCGCCGACCCACCGCGCCTGCCCCGCCTCCAGGTCCAGCTCGACCTGTTGCCCGCCCGAGGTGAGGCGGCGGCTGAAGGACGACAACGTGACCATCACGCTGTCGGGATGGCCGTGCGGGCTGGTCGAGTCGCCCGGCCGGTCACGGTAGCGCAGCACCCTGACCCGTTCGTTCTCGAAGATCACCGTGTACAGGTCCGGATTCGTGACCACTGGATCGGCGCTCATGGACCACCTCACAAGGCGAGTCAGCTACATGGGACGACGGTACCATGATGGGCATGTCGGTACCATATGAGCAGACCGGCCGCCACCGGCAGAAGGCCCGCACCCGCGCCGCCCTGGTCGAGGCCGCCCGCCACCTGCTGGCCGACGGCGCGGACCCCACGGTCGAGGACGCCGCCGCCGCGGCCGGCATCTCCCGCACCACCGCCTACCGCTACTTCCCCAACCAGAACGCCCTGCTGACCGCCGCGCACCCGCAGATCGAACAGACCTCCCTGCTCCCCCCGGACCCGCCCGCCGACCCCGTGGCGCGGCTGGACCTGGTGATGACCGCCTTCACCCGGCTCACCCTCGAGTGGGAACCACAACTGCGCACCTCGCTGCGCCTGTCCCTGCGACCGGGCGCCGGACAGCCGCACCTGCGCGGCGGCCGGGCCATCGGCTGGATCGAGGACGCCCTCACCCCGCTCCTCGACACCCACCCCGGCCTGGACGTCCACCACCTGGCCGTGGCCATCCGCGCGGCGACCGGCATCGAGTCGCTGGTCTGGCTCACCGACATCGCCGGATACACCCGGCAGCAGGCGGCCGACACCATGTGCTCGTCGGCGCGGGCGCTTCTGGTCGCCGCCCTCGACCAGCACGCCCGCCCCACCGGCCAGGCGTAGCCGCGGGGTCAGAGGTTCTTGTACCGGCCGTCGTGGTAGAGCAGCGGCGAGCCGTCCGCGGGGGTGCCGAGGGCCGTCACCTGGCCGAGCACGATCGAGTGGTCACCGCCGTCGTACACCGCCGTCGTGGCGACCTCGACCGTGGCCAGGGCACCCGTGAACAGGGCCACCCCCGACTCCCCGCGATGGTGCTCCCACCGGGCCAGTTGCCCGTTCAGCGGACGGCCGCGGTGGGCGAAGAAGCGGGAGGCGTCCTCCATCGAGGCGTGCAGCACCGACACGCCCCACACTCCGGCCTCGATCACCGCGTCGTGGAAACGGGCCACCTTCTCGGCGCAGAAGAGCACGAGCAGGGGGTCGAGGGACACCGACGTGAAGGAGTTGACGGTCATCGCGTGGTCCACGTCGCCGAGCCGGGTCGTGACGATCGCGACTCCCGTGGCGAAGCGGCCGACGACCTTACGGTAGTTTCCCGGGTCCACATGCCGCTCTATGGAATGCACGACGTTACTTTATGCCTCTACGTCGGATTCTTTGGAGGTGGGTATCCCCGCAACAACCACGAACCCCCGCCGGATGAGGGCGAGAACATGAACGCCACCACAAGAGCCAGCAAGCCGCCATACAGGTAGACGTACCCCGCCGCACCCTGAGAGATCACCAGATCCCCGGCACTGAGTTCGAGCGTGAACGGCATCGTCACCAGCAGCCAGCCGAGCCCGACCGCGAACGCCGCCAGCTTCGTGCGCATGAGCCTGGCCGCGCCCAGCGGGAGGAGGAACAGTGCGAGCACCCACCCGATCGCCACCCACGGCACGGCGCCCTGCTGGTCGAGCGGGTGCGTGAACCCGCCCACGACGCCGAGCACGACACCCAGCACGAACAGCATGCCGTACGCCGCCCCGCCCAGCGCCGACTCCGCCTGGCTGCGATGTTCCATGGGGAACGAGGTTAGTGGATGCCCGCGAAGAGATCGTTCTCGCGGTTGTGCGGCTCGCCGAGCCCACCGGCGTCGACCGGCGGCCCGGGCACCGGCCGGCCGGGCACGCCGATGGCCAGGACGAAGTGCTCCACACCGAGCACCTCCTGCCCGATGTTGTTGGACAGGGCGTACCACGGGCCGTCGACGGTGATCTGGGTGGCGTGGGCGCGCATGGCCTCCCGCTTGTTGCCGACCCAGGGGCGGGCGTCGATCTCGGTGGTGATGTCCTCGTCGGGGCTGCCGAAGGGGATGTCGTCGACGTCCTCGACGAGGAAGCCGGTGCCGGAGTCGTGCATCGCCTCGGCCGTGCGCCGCATGACGGACCTCGGCACGGCCGTGTGGTAGAACTTCGCGATCTGCCACGGCTCGTCCTGGCGCGGGGCGGGCCGGCCGCCCGGGACGTAGTCGGGCTTGGCGGCCAGCTCGAAGGCGCGGCGGGCCACCCGGTGGGCCTGGATGTGGTCGGGATGGCCGTAGAAGCCGTTGGCGTCGTAGGTCACCAGCACCTGCGGGCGCACCTCGCGGATGACCTTGACCAGCTCGCCGGCCGCCTCGTCGAGGTCGGCCTGCCAGAAGGCGTGCGGCCGGTCGTTGGTGGCGACGCCCATCATGCCGGAGTCGCGCCAGCGTCCGGGTGAGCCGAGGAAGCGGTGGTCCTCGACGCCGAGCGCCTGGCAGGCCGCCGCCAGCTCCCCGATCCGGTACGGCCCGAGCAGGTCGTCGCGGTCGGCCGCCAGGTGGGCGAGGTCGGCGGGGATGACCTCCCCCTCCTCCCCCAGCGTGCAGGTCACCAGCGTGACGTGGGCGCCTTCCGCGACGTATTTGGCCATGGTCGCGCCGGTGCCGATCGACTCGTCGTCCGGATGGGCGTGCACGAGCAGGAGGCGGCGATCAGTCATAGTCATGAGCGTAACAATGGCTGGATACTGGCAGGATTGAGCCCATGAGTGAGAGCTTCCCGCGACTGTCGGCAAGGACCCGCCGGTTCACCCTGGGAGTGCCCAGGGGGTTCACGATCTCCCCCGACGGCGGACGAGTGGTCTTCCTGCGGACGAGGTCCGGCACCGACCCGGTCACCTGCCTGTGGGAGCTCGACACCGAAACCCACGTCGAACGCCTGGTGGTCGATCCCCGCACCCTCCACGCCGACGACGAGGACCTGCCGCCGGAGGAGCGGGCGCGGCGCGAGCGCAGCCGTGAGGCGGCCGGCGGCGTGGTGGCCTACGGCGCCGACGCCGCGCTGACCAGGGCGGCCTTCGCCCTGTCCGGCGGGCTCTACGTCGTCGAGCTGGCGAGCGGCGAGACCCGCAGGCTGGAGACGCCGGGCGCGGTCATCGACCCCCGGCTGTCCCCCGACGGGCGGCAGGTCGCCTACGTCACCGGCGGCGCCCTGCACGTCCAGGACCTCGACTCGGGGCGCGGCGAGGTGCTCGCCACGCCGGAGTCGCCGACCGTCACCTACGGCCTGGCCGAGTTCATCGCCGCCGAGGAGATGGACCGGATGCGCGGCTACTGGTGGTCGCCGTCGGGCGACGCGCTGCTGGTCGAGCGGGCCGACGAGGAGCCGGTCGACACCTGGTACATCGCCGACCCGGCCAACCCCTCCCGTCCGGCCGTGGCCCAGCGCTACCCGGCGGCCGGCACGCCCAACGCCCGTACCGAGCTGTTCGTGCTCGGGCTCGACGGGTCGCGGGTGGCGGTGCCGTTCGAGGAGGAGTACCTCACGACGGCCGCCTGGGACGACCACGCGCTGTCGATCGTGACGATGACGCGCGACCAGAAGACGCTGCGGCTGTTCTCCGTCGATCCGGCGACCGGCGCGTCCACGCTGGTCCGCGAGGACACCGACCCGGCCTGGGTCGACGTCGTGACCGGCGTGCCGGCGCACCTCGACGACGGCTCGCTGGTCTGGGTGGCCACGTCGGAGGGCGGCCACCGGCTGTTCGTCGGCGACCGCGCGGTCACGCCGCCCACCCTGCAGGTCCGGTCGGTGCTCGACGTCGACCACGACAGCGTGCTGTTCAGCGCCAGCGGCGGCGACCCGACCGACATCCACCTGTGGACCTGGGACGGCCACTCGCTGCTGCCGGTCTCGACCCGGTCCGGGGTGTTCTCGGGGCGGATGTCCGGCGGCGTCGGCGTGTTGTCGGAGCAGAGTCTCGACGCCGAGGGCGTCTCGACCACGGTGGTGCGGCGCGACGGCATGGCGGTCCCGATCCCGTCGTACGCCGAGCGTCCCGGGCTCGACCTGCGGGTGTCGCTGGGGCGTTCGGGCCGCCGGGAGCTGGCCACGGCCGTGGTGCTGCCGTCCTGGTACGAGCAGGGCTCGGGCCGGCTGCCGGTCCTGATGGACCCGTACGGCGGCCCGCACGCCCAGCGGGTGCTCAACCGGCGCGGCGCGTTCCTGGAGAGCCAGTGGTTCGCCGAGCAGGGCTTCGCCGTGATCGTGGCCGACGGCCGCGGCACGCCGGGCCGCGGTCCCGCGTTCGAGCGGGCGGTGCTGGGCGACCTGGCGACCCCGGCGCTGGAGGACCAGATCGACGCCCTGCAGGGCGTGGCCGAGCAGTATCCCGACGACCTCGACCTGTCGAGGGTGGCCATCCGCGGCTGGTCGTTCGGCGGCTTCCTGGCCGCGCTCGCCGTGCTGCGGCGTCCCGACGTCTTCCACGCGGCGGTGGCCGGCGCGCCGGTGACCGACTGGCGGCTGTACGACACCTGCTACACCGAGCGCTACCTGGGCCACCCCGACGAGCAGCCCGAGGTCTACGACAACTCCTCGCTGTTCGCCGACGCGCCCAAACTCGAACGCCCGCTGCTCCTGGTCCACGGCCTGGCCGACGACAACGTGGTGGCCGCCCACACGCTGCGCCTGTCCTCGGCGCTGCTCGCGGCCGGCCGCCAGCACAGCGTGCTGCCGCTGTCGGGCGTGACGCACATGACGCCCCAGGAGGTCGTGGCCGAGAACCTGCTCCTGCTCCAGGTCGACTTCCTGAAGAAGGCGCTGGGCTAGGCGGTCCGCAGGGCGTCGAGCAGCCTCGACGCCCCCAGACCGATCAGCACGACCAGCCCCATGACCACCAGGAACACCCACAGGGGGGCGCCGAGGTAGGCGAGCAGGCCCTGCGCCACGGCCAGGATCAGCACGCCGAGCACGGTGCCCGCCACACCGGCGCGCTCGCCGTACGGGCTGGTGCCTCCAAGGAGGACGGCGGCGAGCGCGAACACGGTGCTGTAGAGCCCCTGGTCGCCCGGGGGCGCCGCGCCGAGACGCAGGAGCAGCGCGATGCCGCCCGCGGCGGCGAGCATGCTCGACCCGGCGAGGCCGAGCACCGCGCCGGGCCAGCCGGCGCCCAGCTCCTTGCGCACCTCCTGCCGGTTCCACAGCAGGCCGCCGGCGATCGAGACGACCGCGAACACGGCGAACCCCAGCGGGCCGGGATAGAGCGCGGCGGTCGCCAGCGGGATCGCCCCGTCGCCGAGCAGCGCGACGGCCAGGGCCTCGCACACGACGGCGGCCCCGAGCGTGACGGCCCAGGCTGGGGCCGACAGCAACATCGTGAACACGCTCATGGCGGCCCCCAGGAGCCCGGCGAGCACGAGCGCGAGCAGCATCGCCAGCGGCAACGGCACCCCGGCGCCCGCCGTGAACGCCACGAAGGCGCCGCTCGCGGCGGCGACCGCGCCCACGGCCAGATTGGGCGTGCCGGTGCGCAGCGACAGGCCGAACCCCATGACGATCAGGCCGAGCTGCCCGGCGTGGGCGAGGATGTCGAGCAGGCGGTCACTCACCGTAGTGATCAGGACGAGCGCCAGGCCCAGCAGGGCGAGAAGTGCGAGCACGCCTTCCCATGCGCGCTGCCAGGTGCTCACTCCGACGATGCTGACAGCGCCGGACGATCATCGCAACCCCGCGGGCGCTACCGCGGCGCCGCCCGCTCCAGCAGCCCCTGGAGCACGGACTGCTCCTCAGGCGTGAGCGCGGCCAGCGGCGAGCCCTCGGTCAGCAGGCCCAGCAGGCGCTCCCGCAGGCCGGCGCCCTCCTGGGTGAGCACGAGCAGCTTGGCCCGCCGGTCGCCCGGATGGGGGCGGCGCTCCACGACCCCCTGCCGCTCCAGCCGGTCGATGACGAACGTGGCGTTGGAGGGCTCGCACCCCATGCGCCCCGCCAGGTCGCTCATGGTCATCGGGCCGGTCAGCTCGCGCAGCGCCACCGCCTGGGCGGTGGTGAGGTCGAGCGCGGCCGCGCGTTCCCTCACGTGCCCCTCGATCTGCCTGGCGAGCGTGCCCACCAGACCGCAGAGGTTCCGCTCGGCCGCGGCCCGCGCTTCGGCTTCGGACGTTGTCATATCCCAAAACTACCTCAAGCTTGGATGTTTGCAGCTTTAAAGGTTCTAGCTGTAAATTTCCACCATGAGCACATCTGAGAGCCTTCGCCTGCGCCGCCCTGCCACCCTCCGGTCGCTGCGGGTCGGCGACCTCAAGGTCACGTTCGTGCCGGACGGGAGCGTGCGGCTCAAGCCGTACGGCTGGCTGCCGGGCACGACCGAGCGCGACTGGGCCGTGCACGCCGACCACCTGGACGAGACCGGCAACCTCGTGGCGGGCATCGGCGGCCTGCTGGTGGAGGCGGGCGAGCGGGCCCTGTTGATCGACGCGGGGGTGGGCCCGGTGCACCAGCCGGACGACCCGGCCGACCCGCTGATCGGCGAGCTGCGCGGCGGCGACCTGCCGGCCAACCTCGCCCGGCTGGGCCGCCGTCCCGAGGACGTCGAGGCGGTGGCCTTCACCCACCTGCACATCGACCACATCGGCTGGGCCTGGCACCCTGCCGCCGGCGGGCCCGCGTTCCCGTCCGCCGAGTACCTGTTCGCCGAGCCGGAATGGACCGAACGCCACCGGACCCTGGACTTCGGCACGCCGGAGGAGGCCCTGACGACCATGGCTCCCCGGGTCAGGACGTTCGGCGACGGCGAGGAGATCTTCCCGGGCGTGCGGGCCACGTTCGCGCCCGGCCACACCGCCGGGCACACGGCCTACACGATCACCTCGGGCGGACAGCGGCTGCTGGCCTTCGGCGACGCTCTGCACTCCCCCGTGCAGGTGCGCCACCCCGAGTGGCCGGCGGGCTCCGACCTGGACCGCGTGGAGTCGACCGTGCACCGGCGGCGGCTGGTCAAGGAGCTGCTGCGACCCGACACGATCGGCTTCGGCATCCACTTCGCCGACGTGGTCTTCGGCCGTGCGCGGGACACGGCCGAAGGACCGGTCTGGGAGCCCGTGGCCTAGGGAGTGGTGGCGGGGGTGCCGTGCCAGCTCGCCCACAGGGCCGCGTACGAGCCGCCCTCGGCGACCAGCTCCTCGTGCGGGCCCAGCTCGGTGATCCGGCCGCCCTCCACGACGGCCACCCGGTCGGCGTCGTGCGCGGTGTAGAGCCGGTGGGCGATGGCGATCACCGTACGGCCCTCCAGCACGGCGGCCAGCGAGCGTTCCAGGTCGCGCGCGGCCCGCGGGTCGATCAGCGAGGTGGCCTCGTCGAGCACCAGCGTGTGCGGGTCGGCGAGGACCAGCCGCGCCAGCGCGAGCTGCTGCGCCTGCGCGGGCGGCACGGCCGTGCCACCGGACCCGACCTCGGTCTCCAGCCCCTCGGGCAGCGTCTCCACCCAGCCGAGCGCGTCGACCGCGGCCAGCGCCGCACGCACCGCCGCGTCGTCCGCGCCGGGGCGGGCGATCAGCAGGTTGTCGCGGACGGTGCCCTTGAAGACGTGGTGCTCCTGGGTGACCAGCGCGACGTGCCCGCGCAGGTCGTCGAGCGGCAGGTCGACCAGCGGCACGCCGCCCACGCTGACCTCGCCGGTACGCGGCCCGTGGATGCCGGCCAGCAGCCGCCCGAGCGTGGACTTGCCGGCCCCCGACGGGCCCACCATGGCCAGCCGCTCGCCCGGTTCGACGGTCAGCGACACGCCGTGCAGCACGTCGCGGCCCTCGCGGTAGGCGTACCTGACGTCGTCGGCCTTCAGCAGCTCGCCGGCCGGGCGGGCGGCGGAGGGCTCGCGGTCGTCGGGCACGTTGGCCACGCCGAGCAGCCGGGCCATGGCCGCGCCGCCCACCTGGAGCTCGTCGATCCACATGAGGAACCGGTCGAGCGGGTCGATGAGCTGCTGGGCGTAGACCAGGGCGGCGGTGACCTGCTGGACCGTCACCCAGTCGTTGGTGTAGAACAGGCCACCGACCAGGAGCGTGGAGACCACCGGGATCACGTAGCCGAGCTCGACCGCGGGGAACCAGATCGTCCGCAGGCCCAGGGTGTAGCGCTCGGCGGCGTAGGAGCGGCGGATGTCGCCGTCGGTGCGCTCGCGCCGGCGTTGCTGGAGGCCGAGCGCCTCCACGGCCCGCGCGCCCTCGACGGTCTCGGCCAGACCCTCGGTCATGTCGGCGTACGCGGCGTTCTCGCGCAGGTAGCCGTCGCGCGCCCGCTGGAGGTACCAGCGGGTCGCGAACCAGATCAGCGGGCCGGCGACCAGCATCGGCAGCATGAGCTGCGGGCTGACCAGCACCAGCGCGCCCATGGTGATCACGAAGGTGACCAGCGCGATGAGCGTCTCGGGCACGGCGTGCCGGACGGTCCTGGACAGCGAGTCGACGTCGCGGGAGGTACGGGTGATCAGGTCGCCGGCGCCCGCCCGCTCGACCGTGGACAGCGGCAGGCCGAGCACCCGGTCGACGAACTCCTCGCGCAGCTCGGCCAGCACCCTCTCGCCCAGCCTGGCCGAGGCCAGCACGGCGAAGCGGACCAGCAGGCCCTGGAGGAACAGGAACGCGCCGATGACGACGGCCACGAGCAGCCCGTCGACCTCGCCGCCGTCCTGGACGGTCTGGACCAGGCTGCCGAGCTGCCACGGCACGACGAGCCCGGCGACGGCGGCCAGGCCGTGCAGGGCCAGGGCGACGGTGAGCTGCCGCGGGTACTTCAGCGTCAGCCTGCGCGCGTAGGCGCGCACCTGTTTCCGGTCGGCGACCGGCAGGATCTCGCGGGCCACGGTCAGCCCTCCCCTCGGGTCACGGTCGCGGCGTATTCGGGGGACGCGTCCAGCAGGTGCCGGTGTGTCCCCTCGGCCAGCACCCGGCCGCCGGCCACGTAGACCACGTGGTCGGCCCGGTCGAGCACCAGCGGGCTGGTCGTGCAGATCATGGTGGTGCGGCCCGCGCGCGCCTTGGCCAGCCGCTCGGCGATGCGGGCCTCGCTGTGGGCGTCGACGGCGCTGGTGGGCTCGACCAGGATGAGCACCTCGGGGTCGGCGACCAGGGCCCGCGCCAGGCGCAGCCGCTGCTGCTGACCGCCGGAGAACTCGCGCCCGGCCTCGGACACCTCGGCGTCGAGGCCGTCGGGCAGCGCCTCGACGATGTCCTCGGCGCAGGCGGCGTGCAGGGCCTCGCGCACGTCCTCGTCGGTGGCCGCGTCGCGGACGTCGAGCTCGGTCCTGAGCCTGCCGGTGAACAGGCGGGCGTCGTTGCCGGCGACCAGGATGCGCCCGCGGATCTCGGCCATCGGCAGCGTGGCCAGCTCGACGGCGCCGAAGGTGACGTCGCCCGGCGCGTACCGGCCGAGGCGGTCGGCGATGGCGGCGGCCTCCTCGGGGGCGTCGGCCGCGACGGCGGTGAGCATGCCCGGCTGGAGGGTGACGCCGCTGTAGGAGTCGCGCAGCACGCCGCCGCCGCTGGTCTCGGTGCCGCCGGCGACCTCGGGCTCGATCGCCAGGATGCGGATGACGCGGCGGGCCGCGACATGGCCCTTGGTGAGCTTGTCAGCGGCCTCGGTCAAGGTGCGCAGCGGGCCGATGAGGAAGGCGGCGTAGCCGTAGAGCGCGACGAGGTCGCCGGTGCTGATCTCGCCGCCGACCGCGAACGTGGCGCCGATGCCGGTGACGGCCGCGATGAGCAGACCGGGCAGCAGGATCTGGGCGCCTTCGAGCAGCGACTCGACCCGGGCCACGCCCACGCCGGCATGGCGCACGCGCTGGGACTCCTCACCGTAGCGGCCGGCGAACACGTGCTCGCCGCCGATGCCGCGGAGCACCCGCAGGCCGGCCACGATGTCGGCGGCCCTGGTGGACAGGTCGCCGGTCAGCTCGCGCTGCCGCTTCTGCCGCCGGTGCAGCGGCTTGAGCAGCGGCGAGACGGCGACCGCCATGAGCGGCACGCCGAACAGCACGAGCAGCCCGAGCGGGACCGAGGTCGTCAGCAGGATCACGGTGACCGCGACGATGGCCACGACGGAGCCGACGCCGCGCAGCAGGATGTCCATGGAACTGCCGATGTGGGCGATGTCGGAGTTGCCGACGCTGACGACCTCGCCGGTCGAGACCTTCTTGGGCAGCGTCGCCCCGAGCCTGGCGGCCTGCCGCGCGGTCACCTGAACGGTGCGGTAGGCCGCCGACAACCAGTTGAACACCGCCATCCGGTGCCGCATGATCCCGGTGAAGGCCTGCAGCAGCCCCAGCCCGAGCAGGATCGACGCCCAGGTCAGCAGCGCCCCGGTGTCCTTGGCGGTGACCGCGTCGATGCCCTTGCCGAGCACCGCGGGCACGAGCGCCTGCACCAGCCACCACAGGGTGGCGAAGCCGATGCCGGCGAGCAGGGCACGCCCCTGACGCCGCGCGTTCCACCACAGGTAGCGGAACGGGCTGCGGATGTCGGGCAGGCCGGGATCGGCCTCAGGAAGGGAGCGCATAGCCTGACAAGGTTGACAAGCCATCGACCGGCCCGGCAAACGGTTTTTCGCCTGGCTAACGATCGGGCACGTGCCGGAACGTGCGCACGGTGTAGAGCAAAGTGACCAGGGCGGTCAGCGCGAGCAGCAGGTAGCCCACGGTGTACGACCCGGACGCGCCGTAGACGGCCCCCATCACCAGCGGCGGGAAGTACCCGCCGAGCCCGCCGGCCGCGCCCACGAGCCCCGTCACCGTCCCCACCTTCGACGCCTCCACGAGCTTGGCCACCAGGGCGAAGACGCCGCCCGTGCCGAGCCCGAGGAAGAAGGCGATGAGCACGAAGCACGCCCCGGCGGGCACCTCGGCGGGCGGCCTGAACGACAGCGCGACCGCCATCACGACCGTCCCGGCCAGCGAGATGAGCAGCACCCTGACCGGCCCGACCCGGTCGGACAACGTGCCGCCGATCGGCCGGGCGGCGACGGCGGCGATCGAGAACCCGGCCGCCCGCAACCCGGCGCCCGTCTGGGCGAAGTGGTAGACGTTCTGGAGCAGGGTCGGCAGGTACGTCGAGAACGCCACGAAGCCGCCGAAGGTGACGGCGTACAGGAAGGCGCACTGCCAGGTGGCCCTGAGCTTGGTGGCCTCGCGCATCCTGGGCAGGGCCGGGGCGGTGGCGGGCGACCAGGCGGGCGAGTCGCGGCTGCCGCCGATCATGATCACGCCCATCAGGGCGAGCACCGCGGCCATGAGCAGGTGGGTCGGGAACCGGCCGAAGTCCTCCACCAGGCGGGGGGTGAAGAACGCCGACAGCGCGGTCCCGCCCATGCCGGCGCCGAACACGCCGGTGGCGAACCCTCTGCGGGCGGGCTCGTACCAGGCGTTGACGAACGGGATGCCGATGGCGAACGACGTGCCGGGGATGCCCAGGAGGAACCCCCAGAACAGCAGCCACCCGTACGACTCGGACCAGCCCACGAACAGGACGGGCACGATCGACACGAAGCAGATGATCGCGAACATGCGCCGCCCGCCGAGCCGGTCGGCCAGCACACCCACGGGGATGCGGCCGAGCGAGCCGACCAGCACCGGGATCGCGACCAGCAGCGAGGTCTGTGTCGCGGACAGGTGCAGTTGCCTGCTGTAACTGCCCGACAGGGGACCGATGAGGTTCCAGGCCCAGAACGTCACGGCGAAGGCCGCCGTGGCCAGCGCCAGGTTCCGCACCTGACCTTTACGAAGCGCAGACATACACCCTGTGTAACAGAGGGTCACTATCTGTGATGAAGTGGGGGTATGAGCGCCGAGGATCTCCTGCTGAAGACCGGTCGGTTCCTCCGCAGATCGGCCACCAGTGGTGACCTGCGGACCCTCTACCTGAAAGGCGGCACGGAAGGCGACGCCTTCTACCGCGACCGGTGGAGCCACGACAAGGTGGTGCGCTCGACGCACGGCGTGAACTGCACGGGCTCGTGCTCGTGGAAGGTGTTCGTCAAGGACGGCATCATCACCTGGGAGACGCAGGAGACCGACTACCCGGGCGTGGGCCCCGACCGGCCGGAGTACGAGCCGCGCGGCTGCCCGCGCGGCGCGGCCTTCTCCTGGTACACCTACTCGCCGACCCGGATCCGCTACCCGTACGCGCGGGGCGTGCTGGTCCAGCTCTACCTGGAGGCGCGGGAGCGGCTGGGCGACCCGGTGGCCGCCTGGGCCGAGGTCACCACCGATCCGGAGAAGCGGGCGAGCTATCAGGGCGCGCGCGGCCGGGGCGGGCTCGTCCGGGTGACCTGGGACCTGGCCGTCGAGATGATCGCCGCGGCGCACGTGCACACCATCCAGGCGTACGGGCCCGACCGGGTCGCGGGGTTCTCGCCCATCCCGGCGATGTCGATGGTCTCCCACGCCGTCGGCTCCCGGTTCGTGTCGCTGATCGGCGGCACGATGCTCTCCTTCTACGACTGGTACGCCGACCTGCCCGTGGCCTCGCCGCAGGTGTTCGGCGACCAGACCGACGTCCCGGAGTCGGCCGACTGGTGGGACGCCGCGTACCTGATGATGTGGGGCTCCAACGTCCCGGTCACCCGCACGCCGGACGCCCACTGGATGGCCGAGGCGCGCTACCGGGGCCAGAAGGTCGTGGTGGTCTCGCCCGACTACAGCGACGCGGCCAAGTTCGCCGACGAGTTCCTGAGCGTGCGTCCCGGCACGGACGGCGCCCTGGCCATGGCCATGGGCCACGTGCTGCTGAAGGAGTTCTTCGTCGACCGCGAGGTGCCCTACTTCACCGACTACGTCAAACGCTGCACCGACCTGCCCTTCCTGGTTACGCTGCGCGAGCACGGGGACGCGTACGTGCCGGACAAGTTCCTCACGGCCAAGGACCTGGGCTCGGCGGAGGAGGCGGCCGAGTGGAAGACCGTGCTGATGGCCGGGTCCGGCGAGCCGGTGGTCCCGAACGGCTCGGTCGGCTTCCGCTGGACCGATTCCGGCGAGGGCCGCTGGAACCTCGACCTGGACGTCGACCCCAAGCTCACCCTGTACGGCGGCGAGTCCGCCCAGCTCCTGCTGCCGCGCTTCGACGGCGAGGGCGCCCTGCGCCGGGGCGTGCCGGTCGCCCGCGTCGGCGACCGGCTGGTGACGACCGTGTTCGACCTGCTGCTCGCCCAGTACGGCGTCCCCAGGCCGGGCCTGCCGGGGGTCTGGCCCGGCGGGTACGACGACGCGGCCGAGCCGTACACGCCGGGCTGGCAGGAGCCGGTCACCGGCGTCCCGGCCGAGCGGGTGGTCAAGATCACCCGCGAGTTCGCCAGGACGGCCGAGACCACCCGCGGCCGATGCATGATCATCATGGGCGCGGGCGCCACCCAGTGGTTCCACGGCGACACCATCTACCGGGCGTTCCTGTCGCTGCTGCTGCTGACCGGCTGCCAGGGACGCAACGGCGGCGGCTGGGCCCATTACGTCGGCCAGGAGAAGTGCCGTCCGCAGAGCGGCTGGGCGGTGCTGGCCGGCGCGCTCGACTGGTCGCGCCCGCCCCGGCAGGCGCCCGGCACGCCGTACTGGTACCTGCACACCGACCAGTGGCGTTACGACCGGTTCGACGCGGGGGCGCTGACCTCGCCGCTCGGGCCCGGCGCGTTCCGCGGCAGGCACACGGCCGACCTGGTGGCCGAGGCCGTGCGCAACGGCTGGATGCCCATGTCGCCCGCCTTCGACCGCAACCCGCTGGAGCTGGGCGAGCAGGAGGACCCCGTGGCGTACACGCTGGAGGAGCTGCGGCAGGGCAGGCTCCGGCACGCCGCCGAGGACCCCGACGACCCGGCCAACTGGCCGCGGGTGCTGACCCTGTGGCGGTCGAACCTGCTCGGCTCGTCGGCCAAGGGCAACGAGTACTTCCTGCACCACCTGCTCGGCGCCACGTCCAACCTGGAGCACCCCGACGCCGAGGCGCCGAGGGGCAAGCTGGACCTGCTGCTCACGCTCGACTTCCGGATGACATCCTCGACGGTCTACTCCGACATCGTGCTGCCCGCCGCCACCTGGTACGAGAAGTACGACCTGTCCTCGACGGACATGCACCCGTTCGTGCACGCGTTCAACCCGGCCATCTCGCCGCCCTGGGAGACCAGGACGGACTTCGCGGCCTTCCACGCCATCGCCAGGGCCTTCAGCGCGCTGGCCAAGGAGCGGCTGGGGGTGCGCAAGGACGTCGTGGTGGTCCCGTACCAGCACGACACGCCGGGCGAGACCGGGCAGCCCGGCGGGCGCGCGTCCGGCGCGCCGGAGCCGACGCTGAAGGTGGTCGAGCGCGACTACGGCGCGGTCGCGGAGAAGCTGGCCGCGCTCGGCCCGCTCACCGAGCAGCTCGGCCTCCAGGTCAAGGGCGTGACCTTCATGCCGGACGAGGAGGTCGCCTGGCTCGGCCAGCGCTGCGGCCTGGTGCCGCGCGGCGTGGCCAAGGGCCGTCCAGAGCTGGACACCGACGCCAAGGCGTGCGAGACGATCCTCGCGCTGTCCGGGGTGAGCAACGGCAGGCTGGCCGCCCAGGGTTTCCGCCAGCTCGCCCGGCGCACCGGCCGCAGCTTCGACGACCTGATGGACGAGGGCCACCGCATCGTCTTCGCCGACACCCAGGCCAGGCCCACGCACGTCGCGGCCAGCCCGGAGTGGTCGGGCAAGGAGGCGCACGACCGCCGCTACTCGCCGTTCACGATCAACGTCGAGAACGGCAAGCCCTGGCACACGCTCACCGGCCGCATGCACTTCTTCCTCGACCACGACTGGATGCACGAGTACGGCGAGGCCCTGCCGGTCTACCGCCCGCCGCTGGACATGGCCGAGCTCTTCGGCGAGAGCGCCACCCTGCGCTACCTGACCCCGCACTCCAAGTGGTCGATCCACTCCGAGTACCAGGACAACCTGCTCATGTTGTCGCTGTCGCGCGGCGGCCCGACCATCTGGATGTCCACCGAGGACGCGACCCGGCTCGGCATCGCCGACAACGACTGGATCGAGGCGGTCAACCGCAACGGCGTCGTGGTGGCCAGGGCCATCGTGTCCCATCGCATGCCGCAGGGCACGGTCTACATGTTCCACGCCCAGGACCGCCTGATCGACGTGCCGAAGTCGGAGGAGACCGGCCGCCGCGGCGGCATCCACAACGCGCTGACCAGGGTGCTGATCAAGCCCACGCACATGATCGGCGGCTACGCCCAGCTCTCGTACGCCTTCAACTACCTCGGCCCCACGGGCAACCAGCGGGACGAGGTCACCACCATTCGCCGCAGGTCGCAGGAGGTGCGCTACTGATGAAGATCATGGCTCAGATCGCCATGGTGATGAACCTGGACAAGTGCATCGGCTGTCACACCTGTTCCGTCACCTGCAAACAGACCTGGACCAACCGTCCCGGCGTCGAGTACGTCTGGTTCAACAACGTCGAGACCCGCCCCGGCCAGGGCTACCCCCGCCGGTACGAGGACCAGGAACGCTGGCGGGGCGGCTGGAAGCTCGACCGCAGGGGCCGGCTGACGCTGCGCGCCGGCGGGCGCTTTCGCAAGCTGGCCAACATCTTCGCCAACCCGCTCATGCCCTCCATCCAGGACTACTACGAGCCCTGGACCTACGACTACGAGAACCTGACCCGCGCCCCGCTCTCCGACGACGTCCCGGTGGCGCCGCCGCGGTCGCTGATCAGCAACGAGCCCATGAAGATCCGCTGGAGCGCGAACTGGGACGACAACCTGGGCGGCGACCCGTCCCCCGACCCGGTGCTGGGGAAGGTGTCGGAGCAGGTCAGGCTGGAGTTCGAGCAGGCGTACATGTTCTACCTGCCGCGCATCTGCGAGCACTGCCTGAACCCGTCCTGCGTGGCCTCCTGCCCGTCGGGGGCCATGTACAAGCGGGCCGAGGACGGGATCGTCCTGGTGGACCAGGACAGTTGCCGGGGCTGGCGGATGTGCGTGACGGGGTGCCCGTACAAGAAGGTGTACTTCAACCACCGGACCGGCAAGGCCGAGAAGTGCACGTTCTGCTATCCGCGGGTCGAGGTGGGGCTGCCGACGGTGTGCTCGGAGACCTGCGTGGGCCGCCTGCGCTACCTCGGGGTGCTGCTCTACGACGCCGACCGGGTGAGCCAGGCCGCCTCCGTGGCGGACGAGCGGGACCTGTACGAGGCCCAGCTCGGCGTCTTCGTCGACCCCGACGATCCGGCCGTGGCCGCGGCGGGGCTGCCCGCCGACTGGATCGAGGCGGCCCGCAGGTCCCCCGTCTACGACCTGATCATGAAATATCGCATAGCGCTCCCCCTGCACCCGGAGTACCGGACGTTGCCGATGGTCTGGTACGTCCCGCCGCTCTCCCCCGTCGTGGACGCCCTGGCGAACACCGGGCACGACGGCGAGGACGCGGACAACCTGTTCGCCGCCATCGAGTCGCTGCGCATCCCCGTGGAGTACCTGGCCGAGCTGTTCACCGCGGGCGATCCCGTGCCGGTGACGGCCGCGCTGCGCCGCCTGGCCGCGATGCGCTCGTACATGCGGGGGGTCAACCTGGGGCAGGAGCCGGTCCTGCCGGACACCGGCCTGAGCGAGGACGACATCAAGGCCATGTACCGCCTGCTGGCCCTGGCCAAGTACGACGAGCGGTACGTGATCCCGACCGCGTACGGCAACGTGCCCGGCGTGGTCGAGGAGGCCGGCTGCAGCCTCGACTACTACGGCGGCCCCGGCATGCAGGCCCCCTTCGGCGAGGCGTCGGGCAAGCCGCTGCCGGTCTCCGTCGAGTCCTTCCACGGGCTCAAGGACCGCCAGACCAGCGACGAGATCACCCACGACCGGGTGAACCTCCTCAACTGGGACGGCCGGGGCATCCCAGCAGGACTCTTCCCCCCGAAAAAGGGGAAATCATGAACAAGGCCGTGATCTGGCAGGCCGCCGCGCACCTGCTCGCCTATCCCGACGAACGTTTCCACCGCCGCCTGCCGCTGATCAGGGAGGCCGCCGAGCCGCACTTCGCGGCGTTCCTGGGGCGGATCGCGGACATGGAAGCGGGCGACCTGGCCGCGCACTACGTCGAGACGTTCGACCTGAACCGGCGCTGCTGCCTCTACCTGACCTACTACACCGACGGCGACACCCGCCGCCGCGGCGTGTCCCTGGCCGCGCTCAAGCAGCGTTACCGCGTGGCCGGCTGGGAGCTGATGGACGACGAGCTGCCCGACTTCCTGCCGGTCGTACTGGAGTTCGCGGCGCTCGACCCGTCCGGGGTGACGCTGCTGAGGGAGCACCGCGTCGGGCTCGATCTGCTGCTGTCGGCCCTGTCCGAGCTGGGCTCGCCGTACGCGGAGGTGATCGGGGCGGTGTGCGCGGCCCTGCCGCCGCCCACGGCCGCCGAGCGCGCCGCGGCGCACCGGCTGGCCGCCGGCGGGCCGCCGGCCGAGACCGTGGGAGGGTACCGGTGAGCTGGGGCGAGAGCATGTTGTGGGTGGTCGCGCCGTACGTCACCCTGGTGATCTTCATCGGCGGCCTGATCTGGCGGTACAAGTACGACAAGTTCGGCTGGACCACCCGCTCGTCGCAGCTCTACGAGAGCCCGCTGCTGCGCGTGGCCAGCCCGGTGTTCCACTACGGCCTGATCTTCGTGATCATCGGGCACGTGACGGGCCTGCTCGTCCCGCTCTCCTGGACGGACGCGATCGGCGTGTCGAACGAGGCGTACCACGCCAACGCCCTGATCTGGGGCGGCCTGGCCGGGCTGGCCACGCTGGTGGCGCTGGTCCTGCTGGTCTACCGCCGCCGGACGAACGGGCCCGTCTTCCTGGCCACGACGAAGAACGACAAGACCATGTACGTGGTGCTCGCCGCGGCGATCGTCGCGGGGGTGGTGACGACGGTGGCCGGGTTCGTCCCGAGCGAGGTGAGCTACCGGACGACGGTCGCCCCCTGGTTCCGCGGCATCTTCGTGCTCGACCCGGACGCCATCGCGATGGGACACGCGAGCATCCTTTACAAGGTGCACACCGTGATCGGGATGGCGTTGTTCGTGCTTTTCCCGTTCAGCCGCCTCGTGCACGCCCTTTCGGCCCCGATCACCTATTTGTTCCGCCCTTACATCGTGTATCGGGCCCGGTCCCGATAGCGCGCCGCGACGCCCGGAACGGGGGCCGGTGCGTCAGAATCGTTGGCTGTGGAGCACGGGTACACCAACAGCACGGTCGGCGACGGCGCTCTGGTCGTCAAGTGTTACCAGGGCCCGGAGGCCGCCTTCAGGCTGAGCACGGAGAGCAGGTACCTGCGCCGGCTGCGCGGCCGGCTGCCGGTGCCGCGCGTCCACCAGATCACCGCCACGAGCCTGACCACCCGCTTCGTGGCCGGCGCCCACGGCCAGGACCTGCTCGACGAGGGCCGCGCCGCCGAGGTGCTGGCCGAGTGCGGCCGGGTCCTGGCCCGCATCCACCGCCTCGGCATCGTGCACGGCGACTACGGGCCCCAGAACCTGCTGTTCGACCCCGCCACGTTCGAGACCACCGCGATCCTCGACTGGGAGTGGGCCCATCCGGGCCGGCCGGTGGAGGACCTCGCCTGGTGCGAATGGATCGTCCGCAGCCACCACCCCGAGCACGCCTCCCTGCTGCCGCGCTTCTTCGACGCCTACGGCGGCCCGGTGCCGTCCTGGGCCGAGCGGCAGGCGTCGATGGTGGCGCGCTGCCGCGACCTGCTGGAGTTCTGCGGCCGGTGGGAGCCGGGCGGGGGCGGGGAGAAGTTGTGGCGCGAACGCCTCGACCTCACCGCCGCCTGGAGCGCCTGACGCGTCCCGCGGTGTCCGGGCCCCGGGGGCGAGGCCCGGACGTCCTCGACCCCGATCAGCCGCAGTGGCTCCAGCCGCTGGTCCACACGTACGGCGACTCGTCCCAGGCGCCGCCCCACTTGACGCAGGTGTTCACGGCGGACAGGATCACCGGCCCCGCGTACGACCTGAACTCACCGGCGTCGGTCTTGGTCGCGCCGCCCTGCACGGTCAGCGTCGCCCGCATCCACCGGGTGTACGGCGTCTTGTTGACCGTCACCACGCAGTTCTTGCCGGTGCCGGAGTTGTAGGACAGGTAGATCGTGCCCAGCGCCGTGCTGCCCGACTTGAACGGGTGCGAGTCGATGACGCGGAACCCGGACCCGCACACGCCGGCCGGGTCCACGGCGGCGACGGCGGCCTGTGCGGGCAGGGCGCTCGCCAGACCGCAGGCGAGCACGCCGGCGGCGAAGAGCGTCTTGGTGATCGTGCGCATGTTCATCCTTACTGTCGCTCTTGAACGCCCGTCAGCTTCGCGCAGCGAGTGATCAAGAAAGCGAACAGCAGGCGAACAACACACAAATGCGATTTCGGTTCCCCCGTAATCCACCACCTTCCAGCTCGCCCGGAGGACGACCGCCCAGGTGCGGCGGGTCGCCCCGGCACCCCGGCGAGCCGGGTGATCTCCGCCACAGCGGCGTCGAAGACCGGGCGGGTCTCGTGCGACATGCGCCCTGCTTTGGGGCAGGATCCCAGCCATGGTGTCGGTATTGCAGAACGTCGCGATCGACTGCGCGGACCCGTACGAGCTCGCCCGGTTCTGGAGCGAGGTGACCGGCTGTCCGGTTCACCCGGAGGACCGTCCGGGTGACGAGGAGACGCGGGTGATGCTGAAGGAGGGCCCGATCCTGCACTTCAACAAGGTGCCGGAGCCGAAGGCGGCCAAGAACCGGCTGCACCTGTGCCTGCGCCCCGACTCCACGCGCGACGAGGAGGTCGAGCGCCTGGTGCGCCGGGGCGCCACCCTGATCGCCGACCTGCGCGAGCCGGACGGCACGGGCTGGGCGGTGCTCACCGACCCCGAGGGCAACGAGTTCTGCGTCCTGCGCAGCGCCTCGGAGCGCGCCGGGACGGCCCCGCACCCCTGAGCCGTCCCGCGTGACCGCGCACCCGCACGGCCCCTGTCAGGGCCGTGCGGGCCTCAGCCCTTGATGGAGATGAGCTGCCGCAGGTGCGCCACGACCGTCACCAGGTCCCGCTGCGCGGCCATCACCGACTCCAGGTCCTTGTACGCCCCCGGGATCTCGTCGATCACCCCGGGATCCTTGCGGCACTCGACCCCGAACGTCTGCTCCTCCAGGTCCTTGACCGTGAACGTCTTCTTGGCCTTGGTCCTGCTCATCTTCCGCCCCGCCCCGTGCGAGGCGGAGTTGAACGCCCGCGGGTTCCCCAGCCCCTTCACGATGTACGTGCCGGTGGCCATCGAGCCCGGGATGATCCCCAGGTCCCCGCTCCCCGCCCGGATCGCCCCCTTACGGGTGACGAGCACGTCCACCCCGTCGTAGCGCTCCTCGGCCACGTAGTTGTGGTGGCAGGAGATGGGCTGGTCGAAGGTGATGCCGGGGAGGTGGCGGCGCAGCACGTCGCAGACCAGGCCCATCATCAGCGCCCGGTTGCGGCGCGCGTAGTCCTGGGCCCAGTACAGGTCGCGGCGGTAGGCGTCCATCTCCGGGGTGTGGCCGAGGAACACCGCCAGGTCCCGGTCCACCAGGCCCTGGTTGTGGGAGAGGCCGCGGGCCACCCCGATGTGGTGCTCGGCCAGTTCCTTGCCGATGTTGCGCGACCCCGAGTGCAGGACCACCCACACCCAGCCCTCGTCGTCGGCGCACACCTCCAGGAAGTGGTTGCCGCCGCCGAGCGTGCCCATCTGCGCCTCGGCCCGCTCGCGGCGGGCGCGGACGGCCGGGGCCAGATCGTCGAACTCGCGCCAGAACTCCGCCCACCCGGCCGTCCGCATCCCGTGCACCTTGCCGGGATCGACGGGCCGCTTGTGGTGCTGGAAGCCGACGGGGACCGCCTGCTCCAGCTTCCCCCGCAGGTAGGCCAGGTTGTCGGGCAGCTGCGACGCCTTGAACGACGTCTTCACGGCGGTCATCCCGCAGCCGATGTCCACCCCGACGGCCGCCGGCGACACCGCGTCCTTCATCGCGATGACCGACCCGACCGTCGCCCCCTTGCCGTGGTGCACGTCGGGCATGACGGCGACGCCATGGACCCAGGGCAGGTTGGCCACGTTCCGCAACTGCTGCATCGCCTGCGGGTCGACCGTCTCCGGCTCCGCCCACATCCGCAGCGGATGCCTGGTGCCGCTCACCTCGTTGTACGCCATGTCGCCTCCTCCCGGCCGCCTTCAAGAACACGATCTATCTGGCCAGACACGACATACCCCCTGCAACCGAATTAGTACGGCCCCCAGCCCCGGAGATCTTGGCAAGCCCGGCCCGGTTCCCTGCTCCATTGGCTATGGTGACCGTGGTGTGCCGACATACACCCTGTATGCGCGCACCCGGGAGATATACCGTTGAGAACGGCCCGACCCCTCCGACCGCTCATGGCCGGGCAGCAGCTCGCCGTCGCGGAGAAAACGGGGCGCACATGATCGCCGTCGCCGACCAGCCGGACGAGCATCCGCTGGTCCACCAGGCGCTCGTCTACTCCACCGACGCCGGCTTCCTGGCCGCGGCCGTCCCCTTCTGCCGCGACGGGCTGGCCGCGCGGGAGAGGGTGCTCGCGGTCACCACGGCCGCCAACATCGACCTGCTCGCGCGGGCCCTCGGCGGTGACGCGGGCGAGGTCGAGTTCGTCGAGGCCGGCGGCTGGTACGACGCCCCGGGCCGCACCCTGGCCTCCTACGGCCGCTACCTCGACGCGTACCGGGACGCCCATCCTCGCGTCAGGGTGCTCGGCGAGCCCGTCTGGCACGGCCGCACACCGGCCGAGGAGGCCGAGTGGACCCGGTACGAGTCGGTGGTCAACGCCGCGTTCGCCGTCCAGCCGGCCTGGATGGTCTGCGCCTTCGACGCGCGCGCGGTGCCGGACCGGATCGTCGCCGGCGCCCGCCGTACCCATCCGGGGCTGCTGACCGGTGACGGCCCCCGCGCCAGCACCGATTACGTCGAGCCCGAGTCCTTCAGCTGCGTCTCCGACCACGACCCGCTGCCGCCTCCGCCGCCCGGGGCCACCGGGCTGCGCTTCGACGGCGACCTGCACCGCGTGCGCCGACACGTGCGGACGACCGCCGAACGGCTCGGCCTGTCCCGCGCCCTGACCGACCGCCTGCTGCTGACCGTCAACGAGGTCGCCGCCAACGCCGTCGAGCACGGCGGCGGGCACGGCGACCTCGCGATCTGGACCGACGGGAACGCCGTCGTGTGCGACGTCACCGACCCGGGCAAGCTGACGGCCGTCCTGCCCGGCTACCTGCCGCCCGCCCCGACCGCCCCGCGCGGGCACGGCCTGTGGGTGGTGCGCCAGCTCTGCGACCTGCTCCAGGTGCGTTCCGAGCCGGCCGGGACCCGCTTCCGCCTGCGCCTGCTGCGCGACTGACGGCGCGGGCCGCCGCAGGGCTCAGCGCTTGGGGCCGGCGTCCGTCCAGCCGGCCTCCAGGACGGCCTCGGAGCTCGACACCGTGCCCGGCTCAAGGGCCTTCTGCGGGCCGCGCGGCTCGACCACGACGCTCTCGGTGCCCAGCGCCCGCCCGGTGGCCTCGTCGAAGATCAGGCGGCTCTCCCGCACGCCGGTGCGCTCGTCGCTCTGCTGGATGGCCGCGGCCGTGCCGGTACGGCCCTCGGCGTCCGTGACGTTCTCGATGACCTTGACGGAGTCGAGCCCGGCCAGCATGCGGAAGGCGGCGCCGCGCACCTGCGGCGTCACCGGCATGGAGACGATCAGCCCGACGCTGACCGTGAACAGCCAGGTGTCGGCGGACATCTCCACGCTGGACGACTCGGTCGAATGCCCGTCGTAGGAGTCGAGCAGCCACTTCTTCAGCTTCGCCGGCTCGTCCGGCAGGCCGCGCAGGTCCTTCATCGTGACGTTGCGGCCGAGCCAGAACACCTTGTCGCCGTCCACCAGGGGGCTGTGCGAGGTCGTGGCCTTCCCGGGGGCGGTCCGCAGGGTCAGCGGGGCCACCTTCTTCATCGGCACGACCACCTCGATCCCGGCGGGCGAGCCCGCCTGCTCCCAGGCCAGCCGGTCGGCCTCTCCGGCGGGCACCGCGCCGAGCCTGCGCGTGCGGCTCCACTGCTCGCCGCCGGTCGCGCGCGGCGTCCACTCCTCGTTGCGCTGCTGGTCCAGGACCAGGTATCCGCCCTTGACGGCGGGGTAGGCGTGCCTGCTCACCGTCACGGTGTACCACCAGTCGCCGGTACGGTCGGGCTGCCGGTCGGCCTTCTCCGCGGCGGCCAGCAGCACCTCCCTGGCCGACAGCGTGACCTTCCGCGGCGTCGCGGACGCGCTCTGCCCGGCCTGCGGAGCCTGCTTCCGGGGCGCCGGCGCCGCGTTCCCCGCCACCACGACGGCCACCGCGGTCGCCCCCGCCGCGAGGGCCGCGAGCCCCCACACCGGCCGTACGGCCGCGCGCCGCCGCCGGGACCCCCGCGGCCCGGACATGGCGCGCGCGAGCTCGGCGGCCCTGGTGTGCTCGTCCACCGGCCGGTCGCCGAGGTGCGCGGGCCGCGCGGCCCGGAGTTCGTCCATCGGGTTCATGACCACTCCTCGCTGAGGTTGCGCACGTAGTGACGGGACGGTTCGGCGGACTCCATGGCTCGTGCGAGCCGTTTCCTGGCCCGGTGCAGCCGGACGCGGAAGGCCGCCGACGAGCAGCCGACGACCCGGGCGCCCTCCTTGGGCGACAGCCCGTGCCAGGCGACCAGCATGAGCACCTCACGGTCGTCCTCGTGCAGCTCTGCCAGCGCCCGCAGCACGCCCATGCGCTCGGTCACCTGCTCGGCCACGTCCGGGCGGCCGTCCTCGGTCCACGAGCTCAGCTCGGCGGCCAGCGCGTCCCTGCGCGCCTGCGAGCGGGCGTCGTCGCGCAGGAGGTTGCGCGCCACGCCGAGCAGCCACGGCAGCGGCGGCTCCGGCACGTCGTCCAGCCGCCGCCACGCGATGGCGAACGTCTCGCTCACCACCTCGTCGGCCACCTGCCGGCCCGCACGACTGACCGCGTAGGCCCACACCCGTTGTCGGCATTCGTCGTACATGCCGGTGAAACGGTGGGAATCATCCGTCACCGCGCAGCCCCTTCGTCCCTGGTGCGTTCTTCTGACACCGGGAAGTGGGGCGAACACCCCCGTTGTTACAGCTCGTTCGGAAATCTTCAGATGTGCCGCGAGCCGTCCGTACGCAGAAGCCCCGCCCCGGTGTGTACCGGGACGGGGCCTGCTCGACCTGCCTACTTGGCGTTGGCCTTGAGGTAGTCGCTGTTCATCTGGGCGATCGTGTCCAGCGGGATGCCCTTGGGGCACACCGCCGTGCACTCGCCGGTGTTCGTGCAGCCGCCGAAGCCCTCGGCGTCCATCTGGTCCACCATGGCCTTCGCGCGGGTCAGGCGCTCGGGCTGGCCCTGGGGCAGCAGGCTGAGGTGGGTGATCTTGGCGGCGGTGAACAGGGAGGCCGAGCCGTTCGGGCAGGCGGCCACGCAGGCGCCGCAGCCGATGCAGGTCGCGGCGTCGAACGCGGCGTCGGCGTCCTCCTTGCGCACCGGGACGCTGTGCGCGTCCGGGGCCGAGCCGGCCGGGACCGAGACGAAGCCGCCCGCCTGGATGATGCGGTCGAACGCACTGCGGTCCACGACCAGGTCCTTGACCACCGGGAACGGCGCGGCGCGCCACGGCTCGATGGTGATCTCGGCGCCGTCCTCGAAGTGGCGCATGTGCAGCTGGCAGGTCGTCGTGGCGCGCTGCTCGCCGTGCGCCACGCCGTTGATGACCATGCCGCACATGCCGCAGATGCCCTCGCGGCAGTCGTGGTCGAAGGCGATCGGGTCGTCGCCCTCCACGATCAGCCGTTCGTTCAGCACGTCCAGCATCTCCAGGAACGACATGTCCGGGGACACGTCCTCCACCCGGTACGTCACCATGCGTCCGGCGTCCGAGGGGGCGCTCTGACGCCAGACCTTGAGGGTCAGGTTCACTTGTAGCTCCGCTGGGTCATCTTGACGTAGTCGTACTCGAGCGGTTCCTTGTGCAGCACCGTCTCGCCGGAGGGCGTGCGCTCCCAGGCCGAGACGTGCGCGAAGTGCTCGTCGTCGCGCAGGGCCTCGCCGTCGGGGTCCTGCGACTCGGCGCGGAAGTGGCCGCCGCAGGACTCGGTGCGGACGAGGGCGTCCAGGCACATGAGCTCGGCCAGGTCGAAGAAGTCGGCGACGCGGCCGGCCTTCTCCAGGACCTGGTTCAGCTCCTCGGCGGTGCCGGACACCTTGACGTTCTTCCAGAACTCCTCGCGCAGCTCGGGGATGCGCTCCAGGGCCTTGCGCAGCGACTCCTCGGTGCGCTCCATGCCGCAGTAGTCCCACATGAGCTTGCCCAGCTCGCGGTGGAAGGAGTCGGGGGTGCGGGTGCCGTTCACCGACATCAGGCGGTCGATCCTGGTCCGGACCTTGATCTCCGCCTCGGCCACGGCCTCCTCGTCGACCTCGCCGTACGGGCCGTTGGCCAGGTAGTCGCCGATCGTGGTCGGGAGCACGAAGTACCCGTCGGCCAGGCCCTGCATCAGCGCCGAGGCGCCGAGCCGGTTCGCGCCGTGGTCGGAGAAGTTGGCCTCGCCGATCACGAACAGGCCGGGGATCGTGGACTGCAGGTCGTAGTCCACCCACAGGCCGCCCATCGTGTAGTGGACGGCGGGGTAGATGCGCATCGGCACGTCGTACGGGTTCTCGCCGGTGATGCGCTCGTACATCTCGAAGAGGTTGCCGTACTTCTTCTCCACGGCGTCGCGGCCGAGCCGGCCGATGGCGTCGCGGAAGTCGAGGTAGACGCCGAGCCCGCCGGGGCCGACGCCGCGGCCCTCGTCGCAGACGTTCTTGGCCGCGCGGGAGGCGATGTCACGGGGGACGAGGTTGCCGAAGGCCGGGTAGATGCGCTCCAGGTAGTAGTCGCGCTCCTCCTCCGGGATGTCCCCGGGGGCCCGGTCGTCGTCCTTGAGCAGCGGCACCCACACGCGGCCGTCGTTGCGCAGCGACTCCGACATCAGCGTCAGCTTCGACTGGTACTCGCCGGAGACCGGGATGCAGGTCGGGTGGATCTGCGTGTAGCACGGGTTCGCGAAGTACGCCCCGCGCTCGTGCGCCCGCCAGATGGCCGTCGTGTTGCAGCCCTTGGCGTTCGTGGACAGGAAGAACACGTTGCCGTAACCGCCGGTGGCCAGCACCACGGCGTCGGCCAGGTGCCGCTCGATCTCGCCGGTCACCATGTCGCGCACGATGACGCCGCGCGCCCGGCCGTCGGAGACGATCAGGTCGAGCATCTCGTGGCGGGTGTGCATCTCCACGGTCCCGGCCGCGATCTGCCGCTCCAGCGCCTGGTAGGCGCCCAGCAGGAGCTGCTGGCCCGTCTGGCCGCGGGCGTAGAACGTACGGGAGACCTGGGCGCCGCCGAACGAGCGGGTGTCCAGCAGGCCGCCGTACTCGCGGGCGAACGGCACGCCCTGGGCCACGGCCTGGTCGATGATGTTCACCGACACCTGGGCCAGGCGGTAGACGTTCGACTCGCGGGCGCGGAAGTCGCCGCCCTTGACGGTGTCGTAGAAGAGCCGGTAGATCGAGTCGCCGTCGCCGCGGTAGTTCTTGGCGGCGTTGATGCCGCCCTGGGCGGCGATGGAGTGGGCACGCCGGGGCGTGTCCTGGTAGCAGAAGGACTTGACGTTGTAGCCCAGCTCGCCCAGGGTCGCCGCGGCCGAGCCGCCCGCCAGTCCGGTGCCGACGACGATCACGTTGAGCTTGCGCTTGTTGGCCGGGTTGACCAGCTTGGCGCTGAACTTCCGCTTCTCCCACCGCTCCTCGATGGGACCGGCGGGCGCCTTGGTGTCCCGGATCTCCGAGCCTTCGGTGTACTTCACTTCACAACTCCGAACGTGATGGCGAGGGGCGGGGCCAGGAAGCCGATGACCAGGACCGCCGAGACCAGGGCGGCCGTCAGGCGCAGGCCGCGGTAGCGGCTGCGGTTGGCCCAGCCCAGCGTCTGGAACGCGCTCCAGATGCCGTGCCGCAGGTGCAGGCCGACCATGACGACGGCCACGAGGTAGATGAGGGTCACCCACCAGCGGGAGGCGTCGAAGCCGGCGACCATGCGGTCGGCGGGCTCGGAGTCGAAGCCCTTGGGGTTGACGACGCCGAAGGTCAGGTCGAGCAGGTGCCAGACCAGGAACAGCAGGATCGTCAGGCCGCCGAACCGCATGATGTGCGTGGCATAGCCGTTGGCCTGCGACTTCTTGGCCACGTACTTGACCGGTCGGGCCTTGGCCGCCTTGCGTGCCAGCGAGATCGCGGCCCACATGTGCAGCACGACCGAGACGACGAGCCCGATCTCCAGGATCGTCAGCACCGTCCGGTACGGCGCGATGGGCTCGAGAAGCGTGCGCAGCGCGACGGCGTACTCGTTGAACGAGTCCTTGCCGAGGAAGATCTTGAGGTTGCCCAGCATGTGCAGGACGAGGAAGGACACCATCACGGCGCCCGTGACGGCCATGACGACTTTCTTGCCGTTCGACGAGCTCAGGAACCGGCTCGGCTTCTTGGACGTCGGTGCGGGCGAGGCACCCTTGGGGGCGTTAACAGGCGCGGTGGCGGCGCCGCGCTCTATCGTGGCAGTCACGTTTGAACGCTAGGTATCCAGCAATGATCCGTCCAAGTCATCGCGGATCTGGTTTCCATAGCTTCCGGCTATGATGCTTGGTTTATACGGTCGGCATAAGGAAAAATGCTCGGCCGGTGCGAGGAAAATCACATGCAGTTGCAGCAGCTCGCCTACTTCGTCGCGGTCGCGGAGACCAGGCACTTCACCCAGGCGGCCGAGCGCATGCGGGTCGCCCAGCCCTCGCTCAGCAAGCAGATCAAGGCCCTGGAGAAGGACCTCGGCGCCCCGCTGTTCTCCCGCGCGCGCGGCAACGTCACGCTGACGGCCGCGGGCGAGGCGCTGCTGCCGCTGGCCCGCCGGATGCTGGCCGACGCCGACACCGCCCGGCAGGAGGTGGCCGAGCTGGCGGGGCTGCGTCGGGGCCGGGTGCGGCTGGGGGCCACGCCGTCGTTGTGCGCGGGCCTGCTGGCCGACGCGCTGGCGCGCTTCCACCGGGCGTACCCGGGGGTGGAGCTGCTGGTGGAGGAGGGCGGCTCGCGTGACCTGGTCAGGGCGCTGGCGAGGGGGCAGCTCGACCTGTCGCTGATCATCATGCCGCTGCAGAGCGACGACCCGTCGCTGGTCACCGAGGAGATCCTGCGGGAGAACCTGGTCGTGGTCGCGCCCTCCCACGAGCGGGCGCGGGGGCCGTACCTGCGGATCGAGGACCTGCGCGGCCGGCAGATGGTGATGTTCAGGCGCGGTTACGACCTGCGCGAGGCCACCCTCACCGCCTGCCGCCAGGCCGGGTTCGAGCCCAGGTTCTCGGTGCAGGGCGGCGAGATGGACGCGGTGCTGCGGTTCGTGGAGGCGGGGCTCGGCGTGGCCGTGGTGCCGTCGATGGTGCTCGACGGGCGGCCGGGGCTGTCCGGCACGCCACTGGCCCCGCCGGGACTGAGCCGGACGATCGCCCTGGCCCACCGCAAGGACGTCGAGCCGACCAGGGCCGCGCAGGCGTTCCGGGAGACCCTGCTCGCCTTCGTGGTCGAGGCCGGCCAGGAAGGCACGCTTCCGCAAGGGGTCGAGCTCATCGCAGAATGAGCAGCAACAGCCCGACTCCCCCGGGAAGGCATCGTGTGACGGCAAACCTCAACGAGCCGCTGACACTGCTCCTCATCGAGGACGACGACGGCGACGCCTTCCTCGTCGAAGAACTGCTCAACCAGGCCGAGGCACCACCGACGATCTTCTGGGCGCGCAGCCTCCAGGAGGCCAAGACCAAGCTCGACCCGACGATCCAGTGCGTTCTCGTCGACCTCACCCTGCCCGACGCCAGCAGGCTGGAAGCGCTGGAGGAGGTGCTGGCGCTCGCGCCGCACGCGGCCGTGCTGGTCCTCACCGGCCTCAGGGACGTGCACGTCGGCGTTGCCGCCGTGCAGGCGGGCGCCCAGGACTACCTGGTCAAGCAGGACATCGACGCCCGCCTGCTGGCCAGGTCGATCAGGTACGCCATGGAGCGCAAGCGCGCCGACCTGGCCCAGCTCAGGCTGTTCGAGGCCGAGCTGACCGCGAAGGAGAACGCCCGCCTGGAGAGCGGCCTGCTGCCCGTGCCCCTGCTGCGCACCGAGGCGATCACGCACCAGATCCGCTACCTGCCGGGCAACCAGGGAACCCTGCTGGGCGGCGACTTCCTCGACATGGTCCAGACCCCCGACGGCGCGGTGCACGTCGTGGTGGGTGACGTCTGCGGCCACGGGCCCGACGAGGCCGCGCTCGGCGTGGCGCTGCGCATCGCCTGGCGCACGCTGGTGCTGGCCGGGCAGACCGACGACACGCTGCTGCGCACGATGGACGCCCTCCTGCGCGCCGAGCGCAAGGCGCCCGAGATCTTCACCACGCTCTGCATGGCCACGTTCACGCCCGACCTGCGCCAGGCCCGGATGCGCGTGGTCGGGCACCCGCCGCCGGTGCTGGTCCGCGACGGCGTGCCCGCGGTGGTGGACGGCACGCCCTCGGGGCCGCCGCTCGGCATCTTCCCCGACGCCGAGTGGACGGTCATCGACGTGCCCCTGGGCGAGGAGTGGTCGATCATGCTCTACACCGACGGCCTGATCGAGGCGGCCGTCGGCGGGCAGAAGGAGCTGCTCGGCGTCGAGGGCCTGGTCGGGCTGGTACGCGAGCACGGCGTGATCGACCTCGACCGGCTGATCAAACACGCCGGAACGCTCAGCGACGATCTCGCGGTGGTCCTGGTGTCGAGGAGGAAGGCATGAGCATCCATCCGCTGCCGCCGCCGAAGCTGCCGACCGGGCTCGGCAGGCTGCCGGCGGCCCGCTGGTTCCTGGCCATCGGCGTGCTGGCGGGGTTCGCGTTCGCGACCGGCATGGTGGTCACCATGTCGATGATCGCGCACGCGCGGGCCATGGGGCCGAGGCCCGAGGTGGCCGCCCAGCTCGACCGGCTCAACGTGGCGCTGATCGTGCTGTTCGGGGTGCTGCTGGCGGGCGGGGCGGGCCTGGCGTTCGTCGTCAGGTACGCCGTGCTCAAGCCCATCGACCAGCTCACCGAGCAGGTCCGCACGGTCGCCGCCGGCGACTTCGACCACCGGCTCGGCGTCGACCGGCCGGCCGAGCTGAGCGAGCTGTCCAGCCACGTCGACTCCATGCGCCGCCGCATCGTCTCGGCCTGGCGCGGGGCCGCCGACCAGGCCGACGAGCTGCGCCGGTCCAACGGCGAGCTGGAGCAGTTCGCCTACGTCGCCAGCCACGACCTGCAGGAGCCGCTGCGCAAGGTCGCCAGCTTCACCCAGATGCTGGAGCAGCGGTACGGCCCGCAGCTCGACGACCGCGCCCGCCAGTACATCCACTACGCGGTCGACGGGGCCAAGCGCATGCAGCTCCTGATCAACGACCTGCTCGACTTCTCCCGGGTGGGCCGGGTGAGCGGCGAACGGGTGCCGACCGACTCCGGCGAGGCCCTGGACCGGGCCCTGGAGAACCTGTCGGCCACGATCGAGGACACCGGCGCCACCGTCACCCGCGACGACCTGCCCGTGGTCGAGGGCAACCGGCTGCAGCTCACCCAGCTCTTCCAGAACCTCGTCGAGAACGCGGTCAAGTTCCGCTCCGAGGCCCCGCCGCGCGTACGCCTGGCGGCCGAGCGGAAGGGCGACATGTGGGAGTTCAGCTGCTCCGACAACGGCATCGGCGTCGACCCCAAGTACGCCGACCGCATCTTCCTGATCTTCCAGCGCCTCCACCCCCGGGACGTCTACCCCGGCACCGGCATCGGCCTGGCGCTCTGCCGGAAGATCGTCGAGTACCACGGCGGGCAGCTCTGGCTCGACGCCGCGCCGGCCGGCCAGGGCACGACGTTCCGCTGGACGCTGCCGGCGGCGGGAGGCGACGCATGACGGACTGGCGCCCGATCGACGTGCTCCTCGTGGAGGACGACCAGGGGGACATCCTGCTCACCAGGGAGGCGTTCGACCTCAACAAGGTGCGCAACCGGCTCAACGTGGTCAACGACGGCGAGCAGGCGATGGCGTACCTGCGGCGGGAGGGCGTCTACGCCGGCGCGCCCCGGCCCGACCTGATCCTGCTCGACCTCAACCTGCCCCGGATGAACGGCCTGGAGGTGCTGAGCGAGGTCAAGGCCGACGCCACGCTGCGGACGATCCCCGTGGTGATCCTGACGACCTCCGAGGCGGAGGAGGACATCCTGCACAGCTACCGGCTGCACGCCAACGCCTATGTCGCGAAGCCGGTGGATTTTGAGCAATTTATCCGTGTTGTCCGGCAAATAGATGATTTTTTCGTGACCGTAGTGAAGCTGCCGGCACCCGGTCCGCGGCCCTGACGCGTATACGTGACAGGAATCACAGTGGGTCATCGAAAAAGTGAGTGACCCCGCTCACAAAATCGTATGCGGTCGTCGTAACGTATCCCCCACCAATGCGCGCCCAGAGCGGTACCGCACCCGCCGTACGCGCGCCCAGCGAAACGAACCCGGACCCCCCTGTGTGCAGGGTCCGCGGGAGGTGGAGAGGTCCGCGATGACCCAGACGACGCCCGAAGCCCCGATCAGAAGGCAACGTGCCCAGGTGAAGGTGCGCACGCTGCGCACCGACAGGTGGTGGCTGGTCCCGCTGCTCACGTTCCTCGGGCTCAGTTCGTTCCTCATCTACGGCGTGTGGGCGATCATCGACGGCAGTTATTTCGTCGATCCGTACATCGCCCCGTTCGCCTCGCCCTGTCTGACCACGGCGTGCCCCGAGGGCGCGCGGCTGTTCGGGTGGGCGCCGATCGGCGACTGGTTCACCCTGCCGCCGGGGCTGCTCATCCTCGGCCTGCCGGGCGGGTTCCGGCTCACGTGCTACTACTACCGCAAGTCGTACTACCGGTCGTTCTGGCTGTCGCCGGCCGCGTGCGCCGTCCAGGAGCCGCACGGCAAGTACACCGGTGAGACCCGGTTCCCGCTGATCCTGCAGAACATCCACCGGTACTTCTTCTACGCGGCCATCGTGATCGGCCTCGTCCTGGCCTACGACGCCGTCCTGGCGCTGGTGCACAAGCCGCAGGGCCTCGGCACCTGGATCCTGGTCGTCAACGCCGTACTGATCAACACGTACACGCTGTCGTGCCACTCCTGCAGGCACATCACCGCGGGCAGGCTCAACCACTTCTCCCGTCACCCGCTGCGCTACAAGGCCTGGACGTTCGTCTCCAAGCTCAACGCCAAGCACCAGCAGCTCGCCTGGGCCTCGATGTTCTCGGTCATGATCGCCGACTTCTACGTCCGCATGGTCGCCAAGGGCGTCATCGCCTTCCCGTTCGCATAAAGGACTTCTTCCAGTGGAAATCGAGCGTCACGAATACGACGTCGTCGTCATCGGTGCGGGCGGCGCCGGGCTGCGGGCCGCCATCGAGGCCCGCCAGCAGGGCAAGCGCACGGCGATCGTCTGCAAGTCGCTGTTCGGCAAGGCCCACACCGTCATGGCCGAGGGCGGCGCGGCCGCCGCGATGGGGAACGTCAACTCCGACGACAACTGGATGGTGCACTTCCGTGACACCATGCGGGGCGGCAAGTTCCTCAACAACTGGCGCATGGCCGAGCTGCACGCCAAGGAGGCCCCCGACCGCGTCTGGGAGCTGGAGGCCTGGGGCGCGCTGTTCGACCGCACCAAGGACGGCAAGATCAGCCAGCGGAACTTCGGCGGTCACGAGTACCCGCGGCTCGCACACGTGGGCGACCGTACCGGCCTGGAGCTGATCCGCACCCTCCAGCAGCGGGTCGTCGCGCTGCAGCAGGAGGACTTCGAGACGCACGGCGACCACGAGGCCTACATCAAGGTCTTCGCCGAGTGCACGGTCACCCGCCTGCTGAAGGACGGCGACCGCATCTCCGGCGCGTTCGGCTACTGGCGCGAGACCGGCAACTTCCTGCTCTTCGACGCCCCCGCCGTGGTCCTGGCCACCGGCGGCATCGGCAAGTCGTACGTCGTCACCTCCAACTCCTGGGAGTACACCGGCGACGGCCACGCCCTGGCCCTGCTCGCCGGCGCCAACCTGATCAACATGGAGTTCATCCAGTTCCACCCCACCGGGATGGTCTGGCCGCCGTCCGTGCGCGGCATCCTCGTCACCGAGTCCGTCCGGGGCGACGGCGGCGTGCTGCGCAACTCCGAGGGCAAGCGCTTCATGTTCGACTACATCCCCGAGGTGTTCAAGGACAAGTACGCCACCACCGAGGAGGAGGGCGACCGCTGGTACACCGACCAGGCCAACAACCGGCGCCCGCCGGAGCTGCTGCCGCGTGACGAGGTGGCCCGCGCGATCAACTCCGAGGTGAAGGCCGGCCGCGGATCCCCCCAGGGCGGCGTCTTCCTCGACGTCTCCACCCGCCTGCCGGCCGAGGAGATCAAGAAGCGGCTGCCGTCGATGCACCACCAGTTCAAGGAGCTGGCCGACGTCGACATCACCGCCGAGCCCATGCAGGTGGGCCCGACCTGCCACTACATCATGGGCGGCGTCGAGGTCGACGCCGACACCGGCGCGGCGGCCGTGCCCGGCCTGTTCGCGGCGGGCGAGGTGTCCGGCGGCATGCACGGCTCCAACCGGCTGGGCGGCAACTCGCTGTCCGACCTGCTGGTGTTCGGGCGGCGCGCGGGCGCGGGCGCGGCGGCCTACGTCGACGGGCTCAAGGCCCGTCCCAAGGTCGTCCAGGAGCTGGTGGACGCGGCCCGCGAGGAGGCCCTGGCGCCCCTCCAGCGCGACGGCGAGAATCCGTACGAGGTGCACCACGAGCTGCAGCGGACGATGAACGAGCTGGTCGGCATCATCCGCAAGGCCGAGGAGGTCTCCGAGGCCATGGAGGTCGTGGAGAAGCTCAAGGAGCGCGTGCGCCAGGTCGGCGCGGCCGGCTCGCGGATCTACAACCCCGGCTGGCACCTGGCCATCGACCTGCGGAACATGGTCCTGGTCTCCGAGTGCGTGGCCCGCGCCGCCCTCCTGCGCGAGGAGAGCCGCGGCGGCCACACCCGCGACGACTTCCCCGGGATGAACCCGGAATGGCGCCGCAAGCTGCTCGTCTGCTCCACCGAGGACGGCAACGACGTCCAGGTCGTGGAGAAGGTCCAGCCGTCCATGCGCGGCGACCTGATCACCCTGTTCGACAGGGACGAGCTGAAGAAGTACCTCACCGACGAAGAGATGGCCGAGTTCGACGGGATTGCCAAATGAGTTACAAGGCGAAGTTCAAGGTCTGGCGTGGTGAGGGCGGCGAGGGCAAGCTCGAGGACTTCACGGTCGAGGTGAACGAGGGCGAGGTCGTCCTCGACATCATCCACAGGCTGCAGGCGACGCAGGCCCCCGACCTGGCCGTGCGCTGGAACTGCAAGGCCGGCAAGTGCGGCTCGTGCAGCATGGAGATCAACGGCAAGCCGCGCCTGGGCTGCATGACCCGGATGTCCACCTTCTCCGAGGACGAGACCATCACGGTCACCCCGATGCGGACCTTCCCCGTCATCAAAGACCTGGTCACCGACGTGTCCTTCAACTACCAGAAGGCCCGCGAGATCCCCTCGTTCACCCCGCCGGCGGGCGTCCGGCCCGGCGAGTACCGCATGCAGCAGGTCGACGTCGAGCGCTCGCAGGAGTTCCGCAAGTGCATCGAGTGCTTCATGTGCAACAACGTCTGCCACGTGATCCGCGACCACGAGGAGAACAAGCCGGCCTTCGCCGGTCCGCGTTTCCTCATGCGGATCGCCGAGCTGGACATGCACCCGTACGACGTGGCCGACCGGCAGGAGTCCGCCCAGGAGGAGCACGGGCTCGGCTACTGCAACATCACCAAGTGCTGCACCGAGGTCTGCCCCGAGCACATCAAGATCACTGACAACGCGCTGATCCCGATGAAGGAGCGCGTGGCCGACCGCAAGTACGACCCGCTGGTCTGGCTGGGCAACAAGATCTTCAAGCGCGCCAAGTAGGCGACACAGCGGAAGCGGGGGCCGGATCCGTCCGGCCCCCGCTTCCGCGTTCCGCTACTTGCGGCCCCAGCGCTTCTTCCGGTGCTTGGGGTCCTGCATCTCCTTGGTGGCGCCCTCCGGGGGCTGCGGCGGCAACGGCTGGACGACCGTCGCGGCGTCCCCCTCCGGCGGCAGGTACGGCGGCGGCTGGTACCCCTCCGGCGGCCCCGGCTGCTCGCCCTGCGGCCGACCCGGCGGGCGGGGCTGCACCGGCTGCTTCGGCTCGAACAGGGACGGGCCCTGCTGCCAGGGCTCGGAGTCGCCGCTCTCGGCCGCCGCCGCCGGGGCGAGCGGGAACTCCCGCTCGTCCTCGTACGGCTTCCCGCCGCCCGGCGGGATGTCGCCCGGCGGCTGCTCGGCCGGGATCAGCGGCTCGAACGGGTCACGGTAGTCCTGGGCGGGCTGCGGCGGCTCGTTGTAGGAGTCGAACTCGTCCGGGTGCAGCACGACGGGCTCGGGTGCGGTCGCCGGCATGGTGGCGGGCATGGTCGGCGCCGGCTCGGGCGGGTAGCCGCCCTGGGACCCGTACGGGTCGTGGTAGGCCGGGTCGTGGTGGACCGGGCCGTAGCCGGGCTGGCCGGTCGGGTAGGTCTGGATCGGGACGAAGCTGATGATCGGCGCGTACGCCGTGCCGCCCGGGTAGCCGGGGGCGGGGAAGGACGCCGTGGCGTAACCGGGTCCGGCGGGGTAGCCGGGCGGCGGCGCGTCCGGGCGGCCCATCGGGGAGCCCATCGGGGGGCCCGCCTTGCGCACGGCCGCCGCGTGGGCCATGCGGCGCAGCCGTCCCTCGAAGATGAGCACCGCGAACAGCGCGAGCAGGACCAGCACCAGCGCCGGGATGCTGAGCTTCTGCGTCAGCGACTTCTGGTCGAACTCCGGCGCGGCGTTGCGCACCTCGAGCTGGACCGAGTCCGTGCTCGCGGCGGTGTCGGCCGTCAGCGACGGGGGCGTGGTGGGCGGGTCCGTGGGCGCCACGGACGGCATCTCGACGGACGGCTCCGTCGTCTGCTCCGTGGGCAGTGGCCCGGCCGTGGTCTGCGCGGTGGGCAGGGGCGCCAGCGGCTGCTGCGTCGTCTCCTGGACGGGCGGCGGCGTGGGCGCCGTGGTGGTCTTGGGCGGCTTCGGGGCCTTCGTGGTCTTCGTCGGGCTCGCGGTGACGGTGTGGGTGATCGTCGTCTCCGGAGCCTCCTCCGGCGTGGGCGTGCCTAACGTCGTCGTGACCGTGACCGTGGTCTGCGGATCGCAGGTCTGGCCCGCGTCGCACGGCTCCACGGCCGGGTCGAAGGCCGCGCGACCGACCGAAGCGCTCGCGCTCTGACCGACGAAGGGAGCCACGCCGGCGCCCGTGAGCCCGAGCGCCAGCACGATCGCGGACACGGCCGTCGCTCGCGTGCGTGCCACCGGAGCCCTCCGCATAGTCCCGGAACCATGGTCAAGGGAATACTAGTCGGGTCAAAGCAACAGTAAAGACGGAATTACCATACGTTTCGCGGCTTATGGCGGCGTTTTGCTCGCGTAACCAGCCACAAGGCCCCCAGCAGGACGCCGATCGCCCCGATGACCAGCGAGAAGCCGCGCGGCCCGTCCAGCGGGCTGGCGTACGCGACCGGACGAATCGGTTTCCGCGCCTCCACGACCTGCACCGGCCACGGCGCCCCGGCCCCCGACTGCGGCGCCAGGCTCACCACCCCGCCGCCGGGAACCGCCCCCGCCTGCACCCCGCCGAACCCCGACACCGCACCACCGACGCCCCCCGGCGCCACGCCTCCAGGCGTCATGCCCCCTGGGATGCCACCGGGCATCATGCCCCCGGCGACGCCTCCTGGCGCCACACCCCCGGCCACGCTCCCCGGCGCCACACCTCCGGCCACGCTCCCCGGTGGCATGCCGCCGGGCAGGCTTCCCGATACCGCGCCGCCGGACAGGCTTTGATGTGTCGTCCCGGGCACCCCGCCCTGCAGCAGCCCTGCCGCGCCGGACAACCCTCCGTGCGCCGCACCACCGGGCAGGCTCCCCGCCAGTCCGCCCGGCAAGCCGCTCGCCGCGCCGCCAGGCAGGCTTCCTGCCGTCAGGCCGCCGGGGAGGCCGCGTTGTGCCGTCCCCCGCGCGCCGCCGGGCACGCGGCCGGTCGCTCCGGGGACAGCGCCCTGGCCCACGCCGCCCGCCCGCGGGAACGCCCCCAGGGTTCCGCCCGTGCCTCCCGGCCGCGGTGCCCGCGCCACGCCCCCGCCGCCGACGCGCGGGAGCGCCCCTCGGGCTCCACCGGTGATCGGCGAGCCTGCGGCCCCTCCCGGGAGGACGCCCCTTCCCGCCGTCGTCCCGGCCGCGCCGGGGAGGACGCCTCGCGCCTTCCCCCCCGCCCCCGGCACCAGCCCGGCGACGCCTCCACCCGTCCCCGCCAGAAGCCCGGCGGCACCCGGCTGCTGCCCCCGTGCGCCTGGCACCTGCCGGCCCGGCCGCCGCCGATTGTGGGGAGCCGTGGCCGGAACGGGCACCGCCTGACCGCTGATCGTGGCGGCCTCGCGCGGCATCTCCTCGGCGACCTGCATGGACGTGGTCCTGTTGATGGTGGTCAGCCCACCGGAGGGCGTCCGCATCCTGGCCACCGCGGCGAGCACCACCTCCTTGGCCCCCTCGGGTGCCTGGAAGGTCACGTCCAACGCCCGCTCCCCGTAGACCGTCCCAAGGGCGCAGACCTGCGCGCCGGGCAGCGTACCGCCGCCGGAAGCCGCACCCTCCTCGCCGGCCAGCGCCCGCGCGGCCAGCACCCCGGCCGCCTGCCGCCCACCACCGCCCTGCCCCCCACCCGGACCCCCCTCGGCCGGAAGCATCCCCTGGTTGCCCTCACCCCGAGGAACGCCCCGACCGCCCTCGGCCCACAGCGCGCCCTGACCGCCCTCAGCCCACGGCGCGCCCTGTCCGGACTCGGCGCGCGGCGCCCTCTGGCCGGACTCGGACCGCGGCATCCCCTGGGCCGCGCGATCCGGCGGCATCCACTGACCGGCCCCGACCTGCGGGGAGTCCGGCGCGCCCGGACCGAACTGTGCCGCCTCCCGGTCGGCCCCCACCTGCGGCGCCCCGCGACCGGCCTCCGCCCGGGTCAGGCGCCGGCCCGGCGCCGGCCGCCACCTCTCCGGTTCCTCCGGGAACGCCCCGACATCCGGATCCGTCGCACTTCCGGCGCTCCACGGCCCCGGCACGGGTTCCCCTTCAGATGCCGGAACCAGCCCGCCCCCATCAAAACCCTCGGAATCCTCAGCCCCATCGGCCGACAGCCGGGAAGCGCCGGAGGACGACGGGCAGGCCAACCCCGACAACGCCGCCGCCGGGCTGGTCGCCACCGCGATCTTGGCCCCCTTGCCCATCCCGTTGAGCCGGACCCTGAAACGCTGGACGTCACCCGTCCTGATCCACTGCCCCACCCCCTCGGGGCCGCTCACGCGTTCGAGCACGAGCGTCACCCCCGCCGCCGCCACGGGCACGGAGGGCAACGCCACCAGGATCAGCGCTCCAGAAAGGATCCAGCCACGCCGCATCACTCCACTCCCCCACTGCGACAAATCACGTGTAGTAATCGTTATGTCACAGAGAGAGACGGTCTAATCCTGCTGGAGCAGACTCTCCACGGTCTTCATGATCGGCAGATCGGCCCCCAGCCACTCCACGTCGTAGTACTCCCCCGGCCCCAGCCAGCGAAGAGCCAGGTGCTCACGGGCCTCGGGCGTGCCGGAGGTGAGCGTGGCCAGCCAGACGCGCAGGACGTACCCCTCCGACAGCGCCCAGTCCTCGCCCACGCGCGCGCCCACCGCGATCTCCACGCCGAGCTCCTCGCGGCACTCCCGGACCAGCGCGGCGACCTCACTCTCCCCCGGGTCCACCTTGCCGCCGGGGAACTCCCAGCCTCCGGCCAGCGCGGCGGGCGCGGCGCGCTGGGCGGCCAGCACCCTGCCGCCGGGGGCGACGATCACCGCCGCGACCACGATCGTGCTCATGCGTTCGTCATCCTCATAGTGCGGGATTCTGCAGCTTCTTGAGCTGGTCGAGCACATCGGGGTTCTGCAGGGGACGGGTGAAGCCCACCTTGTTGTCGCGCGCCTGGTAGCTCGTGACCTTGATCGGCCCGCAGAGCGTGCACCGGGCCTCCAGCATCTTGCCCTTCGACACGATCAGCCCGACGTGGCCGGGGTTGTCGGCCGACGTGCCCGGACCGGCGTTGAAGAACACCAGGTCACCGGGCTGTTCCTGGCCCGCTAACACCTTCACCCCGAACGGCCACTGCGTGAACGTGGTGCGCGGGATGCTCAGCCCGGCGGCCCGGTAGGCCGCGTAGATGATGCCCGAGCAGTCGAACGCGTCCGGCCCGGTGCCGCCCCACAGGTACGGCTTTCCGCGCTGCGCCAGCGCGTACTGCAGGATCTTGGCCACGACGTCGCTGGGCGCGGCCGCCACCAGGGGGTCGTCGCACTCCTCGGAGGCCTGCGGCGGCACCTCCACCTCACCCGACTTGGCGTACTTCCTGGCGATCTCCTCGACCTGGTCGACGTACCACCAGGCGCGGTTGTAGGTGAACAGGGCCCGCCGGACGTTCTCGGGCGCGCCGTTACGCTTGAGCATCTTGGCGGCCCCGAGGATGGCGTCGGCGGGGTTGTAGACGTCGCCCACGCCGTCGCCGTCGCCATCGGAGGCGTACCCGTTGAACGTCGAGGAGATCGGGATCTGCGCCTTGCCGCCCCAGGTCGAGATCAGGAACTGCATCGGCCCGGCCGCGCCCGCGTAGTTGGTGCCGCTCTTGACGCCGGGCAGGTCGGAACGGCCGTGGTCGGTCTCGCGCTTGCCCACGGCGGCCAGGATGGTCCACTGGACGCCGATCTTCTTGCCCCACTTCTTGTACAGGTCGAGGTATTCGCCCGGGATGTCGGCGGCGCCCGAGTCGGACACCTCCTGCACCTGGGTGCCGCCCTCGCAGTCGACCGAGCCCTCGCCGCCGCCGTTCAGGAAGGACGGCATCGTGACCAGCAGCATCGGCGAGATGATGATCGCGGCCAGGAGCAGGATCCCGGCGAGACCGAGCAGCAGCGCCAGGCGGGTTCGGGAGGGCTTCACCGCTAGCTGTCCCCGTCCTGGCCCTCGGTGGCGGGCAGCACGTCGAAGATCCGCCAGTCGGCGCCGAGCTGGCTCACCGTGACCGCCAGGTCCTCGACGTCCTGCCTGTTGCCGCTCTTCGCGGTGACCTGTCTGGTCTCGGTCACGACGAAGACGATGGAGGTCTTCTCGATCTGCCTGATCTCCTTCAGCCTGGCCGTGGCCTGGGAGACGATCTGGTCGTCGCGGTTCTGCTGGACGGTGCCCGCCGAGGTGAGCGTCCGGGCGAGGATGTTGCCCAGCTCGGCGGTGGTGAACGTCTTGACCCTCGTGGCGTACGCCGCCGGTTCCTCGTCGTACCTGAAGGTGCCGTAGACGGCGGTGAAGCGCTCGGCGAGGTCCGCCGCCGCGGCGAGCTGCTCCTTCTTCATCGGCAGGTACGAGTAGACGTCGAACGGCGCGGCGCTGGCCGTGGCCAGCGGCTTGCTCGCCGCCGTGGGCGCGGACGCGGACGTCGCGCCCGTTGCCGGGGCCTGCTCGGGCGGATCGTCCGAGCTGGGCCACATCGTGAGGTAGACGCCGACCGCGGCGATGACCACGACGATGGCGGCGAAGGCCAGCCCGCGCTTGTCACCGGACTGAGCCACGGTCAGTCCTTGCCTCGGTTGGGCTTGAGCCAGAACGGCACCGACGGATCGTCACCCGAACCGCCGTTGCCGCTGCCGCGCAGCCACAGCGGCGGCGCCTCGGACGAGCGGGACGACGGCTCGTCCGAGCCGAAGATCCTGGACCCCGACGACGCACCGGACGGCCGGGACGCAGACCCTCCGGACCTGGACCCGCCACCGTTCCGCGACCCGCCTCCGTTCCTGGATCCGCCACCGTTCCTGGACCCGCCACCGCCTCCGCCGAGGAGCCCGCCGGACCCGCCGGACCCGGCCCCCGAACCGCCGCCGAACAGCCCGCCACCGGAGCCACGCGACCGCGACCCCGAGGACGGCGAGCCACCCGACCCGCCGGACCCGCCGAACCGGGAGCCCCGCGAGCCGCCCGACGACCCGTTACGCGAGCCGCCCGAAGCACCGCCGCGCGAGGCCCATCCGCCGCCCGACCGCCCGCCGAACCAGCCACCGCCGCCGGAACCGCTGCTGGAACCGCCGCCGGAGGCCGTGGCCCCCGAGGCCATGCCCCCGGAAGCGGTGCCGCCCGCCGCCGCGCCACCGGAGCCGCCGGCCGCGGCGCCGCGCGTCCTGCCGGGCTGGCCGCCGAGGTTGAGCGGGGGCGCGGTGCCCCTGCGGGGTTCGAGCGGGGGCCTGGCCCCCGCCTTGCCGCCGTGCTGGTCGGTGTCGAGCGGCGCGGCCGCCACCGGCATGCGGGTGCCGGCCGAGACGCCCTCGCCCTCCTCGCCGCGCATCCGCGCCTGGGCGACCGCGGCCCCGGCCGCCGCGCCCGCGCCGCTGCCGGCCGCCGCCGCCCTGATGAGCGGCTCGGCCTTGCGCAGGCCCCACCGGCCGAGCTTGGCCCCGGCGACCGGCGGCAACACGTTCGCGGCCCGCTCCAGGACGGGCGAGCTCGCGGCGTCGCCGAGCATGCGGGTGGTGACCGTGTGGCCGCTCAAGGACGCGAACAGGTGCTGGAACGGACGCCGGTAGAAGAACACCGCGATCGTCAGCAGGGCCATGAACAGCACCTGGAGCCCCCACGGCATGGCCGTGGAGATGATCAGCGCATACCCGTAGACCAGGACGCTGAGCACGAGCGTCAGCACCGCCTGCCTGAGCAGCGTGCCGACGAGCATCTCCACCCACCGCATGGCGATGATGCGCCCGCTGCCCGGATGTACGCCGACCAGCAGGAACACCGGCCCGAGTATCAGCAGCAGCAGGAAGCCCACCTTGAGCACCAGCAGCGAGACCGCCACCAGGAAGATCAGCAATCCGGCCACCACCGCCGCGATGAGCGCGCCGACGGCCACGCCGAGCCTGCTCGACCAGTCGCGGCCGGAGAAGACGGTGTAGCGGGAGTCGTTCTTGAGCAGCTCGGCGACCTTGGCGTACTCGGCCTGGTGGGCGGCGATGTCGGGAGCAGGCTGGCCGGCCACGGCGGGGGCGATCGACTGGGTCTCCAGCATCTTGCGCCCGAAGTCGCGCACGATCGGCTGCTGCGGGTCGGAGGTGCCGAACATGCCCACCAGCCACGGCTTGCAGACCAGCGTGGACCACAGGGCGTCGGCGTTCTGGTCGACGCCCGCGGTGCCGACCTGGCCGTAACCGCCCGGTTTGACCTGCGGGTTCGTCTGGCCGGGTGGCGGCAGGCAGGACGCGCCGCCGGCGCCCGGCAGGCCGGAGAAGGCGGAGTTGACCACCTCGCCCGTCTTGTCGGTCACGACCTTGCCGAGCCCGGTGAAGTCGCCGGGCCTGCTGAAGAACCACACGGCCACGGTGACCGCGAGGACCATCCAGATCACGCCTTCGGCGGTGGTGGTGGCCCGCTTGCGGATCAGGCCGTACCAGGCGAGCCAGATGGCGCCGAGGATCACGATCGGCCGCAGGAACGGCCAGTACATGGCCTCGGACAGGTTCTGGACGATGTCGTCGACGACGTCCTTGATCGACTGGAGCGGTCCTTCCGTCGCGGCCGCCTGGTACGTCGTGATCGTCAGCCGGTCGATGGCCTTGGCCGCGGTGAAGACGCCGTTGGCCCACATGTTGCCGAGCACGGCGACGTAGTCGGAGCAGCCGAGCCCGTGGGTCTGCCAGAACTGGCCGGCCATGCCGAACTGGCCGTAGTTCGTCGTCGGGGCCTGGACGCCGCCCGCGGGAGGCGGCGGCTGGATCATGCCGTCGGTGCCGCCGCCGATCATCTCGGGGTTGAGCGGCCCCGACAGGTCACAGGGCGCCGCGGCGACGGGCGTGGAGAAACCGCCCACCACCAGCGGAACCACGAGGACGGCACTGACGAGCGCGAGCGCCAGCGCCAGTCGTCGGGATAGTCGGATCTTCATGACCGTACCTCCTGCGCCCTGCCCACGCCCCCTCGAAGATCATCATGCCCGCCACCGTCTGGTTTGTCGTGTGTCGGGTTCGTGTCGAGCCAGCGGAGCAGTTCTTCGGAGATCAGGTCTACTCCGATGCGCCCGGCTCTGCCATCCAGATCACGGAATACGCATTCGCCGTTGCCGAGCGAGCGGAGCACGGCCTTGTGCTCCTCCGACGGCTCCACGCCGAGCAGCGACATGACGTGGTCCACCTCCACCCTTTCGGTGGAACGGAACGCGAACACCGAGGACAGACAGTTGGTCACCTGCTCGTTCAGCAGGTCTCCGGCGTTCTGGGAGACCAGGACGAGCGCGGTGTTCCTGGACCGGCCCATGCGGCTGACCTCGGGGACCAGCTTGGCGCCCTCCGGCGTGGAGGTGATGGCCCACGCCTCGTCCAGGAAGATCGCCTTGGGGGCCCGCCGGTCGAGGCCGTTCATCAGCCTGCGGGCGAACTGCGAGACCAGGTAGAGCAGGGCCACCGACAGTCGCTGCTCGTAGGAGTAGTCGTCCCTGGTCGTGGCGACGTCCGGCAGCGTCAGGCCGCCCAGGGTGAACACGGTGGTCCACCCCTCGCTGTCGATCTGGTCGCCGCCGGAGGGGTCGAAGCAGAGCCTGGCCAGGTGCATCTCCGACATGGAACGCAGCACCGCGCCCAGGTTCTTGGAGGCCGGGTCGTCGGCCTGCTCCAGGTAGTCGACCACCTTGCCCAGCGACGGGTCGGCGCCGTTGGAGACCGCGGCCACGGCCTGGATCATGGCCGACTCGCGCTCCTCCGACATGCGGGGCAGCAGCAGCCGCAACGTCTCGGTCGCCATGGTCTTCTTCGCCGCGATGTCGTCGCCGAACGAGAACGGGTCGAGCAGCCCCGGCGCCGCCGAGCCCAGCGGGATCACCCTGGCCTTGCGCCCGCGCTTCTCCAGGAGCTGGACCAGCGACTCGGCGTCGCCCTTCGGGTCGATCACCGCGACCGTGACCCCGCGCAGCGCCATCTGGTAGATCATCAGCAGCGCGAGCGTGGTCTTGCCGCCGCCCGGCTCGCCGGTGATCGCGATGGCGGTCGGCCGGTTGCGGCTCGCGGCCAGCAGCGGGTCGAAGTGCACGATGCTGCGCGCCCTGCCGACCGTCTCCCCGATGTACGGCCCGAGCCAGCCCTCACTGCCGTCGTCGAGCCGGTCTCCGAGGTCGACGGTGGCCGTGGCCATGCCGCCCGCGATCGTCCGCAGCGGCTGGCGCTGGGCGTAGGCGTTGACGCGCACCTTCTCGCCCGGCAGCGTCTCGCAGAACAACGAGAACTGGTCGCCGGTCGAGTTCACCACGTCGATGCCCATGTCGCGGTAGTGCTCGACGACCGCCTCGACCCGCTGCACGCAGATGTCCTCCGTGGGGGCCGAGATGATCAGGCGGTGCCAGCCGTACACGAAGGGCAGTCGTTCCTTGGTGATGCCGTGTTCGAGCATGCGGGCCGCGTCGATCTGCTCGGCCAGCGCGATCGGCGCCTCGGCGCCCGCCTCGCGGATGTGGTGGTCCATGTCGCGGGCGTGGGCCAGCTTGCGCGCGACGTCCTTCGACGCCTTGACCGGCGGGATCAGCCGCATCCTGGACGAGATCTCCACCGGGAAGGGCAGCTGGTCGGCGAAGTGCATCCACGGCTCGCCGTCGGGGAACGGCATGAGGTCGGGGAAGCGGGCGAACGACAGGTGGGCCACGTACGAGTCGCCCTGCGGCTGCACGATCCGCAGCAACGACCTGCCGTTGTGGATCTCGCCCTCGACCAGCGACTCGATCTCGCCCTTGCCCCAGCGCCGCTTCGGGCTGGCCGAGGACGGCGGGTCGCCGACCGCTCCGGCGGCGGCGTGCTGGAACAGCCAGGCCACCTCGACGGACGTGGCGTGCCTGGCGTACAGGGCACTGGACGCCAGGGCCCGGCCCAGCCGTTCGGCCGACTCCGTCCAGCGGCCGATCTCGCTGTCCGGGACGTGGTCGTCCTCCATGCCGAGCGCCTTCTCGGTCTTCTGGTAGAAGCCGAGGAGCTGGGCGAGCACGCCGCTGCCGAGCTGCTTGCCGCGCGGCCCGAGGCGGACGCCCAGGTAGACCTCCTTCGACCAGAAGTCCTTCGCCCAGACGTGCCGGTACATCTCCTCCAGGTAGTCGCGCCAGCCCGGCCCCTCGTCGGAGGTGGCGTTGAGCGCCATCGCCCACTCGGCCGCCGGGTAGGTGCGGTGCGCGACCCGCAGGTGGACCTCGGCGTCGGGCATCCTGATCGCGGCCAGCGCGATCGTGACGTTGGTGGCCAGCGCCTCGCGCTCCTCCGGCGTGACGAACTCGTAGCTGACCGTCGGAAGCCGGAAGTACGCCCACGCGCAGGTGTCCGTGAGCAGGATGCGGTCGTCGAAGTAGCGGACCGCGAGACGCTGGTGCGCTCGGGACGCCCTGCTCATGCCGCCCCCTCGGCGCATGAACGGGCCAGACCTGCTCGCATGTTCACTTAACGCTCACCGATTCTCGTGCCCGGGGGGTCACTCGCCAACTCCTCTTCGCTCGGTCGGACGGCCTGTCCGTGTGCCTGTACCGCGAAGCCTGCAACCACGACGCCGGCGAGGGCGAGGTAGGCCCGCCGTCCGGCCGCGCGCAACTGACCGGGGTCGACGATCTCCGCGCCTCCAGGCGCCAGGCCGTCCTCCCACGGGACCCTGACGATGGCCCGGCACCTGCCTCTGGCCACCGCCTCCGCCTGCTCGACATCGGCCATCGACCGCCTGCTCACGCCGTTGACGACCATCACCGCACGCCTGCGCAGCTCGCCGCAGCCGTGCCCGTCGAGCCATTCGTACGTCATCGCCACCGCCTCGGCCGCCTCCTCGCTCGCCGGGACCACCAGCACGAGCTGGTCGGCGTACGGCAGGATGCGGGCCGCGAGCGCGGCGGCCGGGTCGATGACCGACAGCTTGTAGTGGCGGTCGAGCAGGCGCATCGACTCGCCCAGGCGGTGGTCGGAGAAGAAGCTGCGGTCGGCGAGCCGCTGCTCGGCGCCCGCGTCGGTGTCGGCCGAGATCACCTCAAGGCCGGAGGCGGTGCGGGTGGTGAAGCCTCGCATCGTCAGGTAGCCGCTGACCTGGTCGAGGCCGGACAGCAGCGACGTGAGGGTCTCCGGCGTCTCGGGCTCGATCCTGCTGGTCAGCGTGGTGCCGCCGGTGTTGGCGTCGACGGCGACGATCCGGTCGTCGCGGTAGGTGGCGAAGGTGTGGCCGAGCATGAGCGCCGTCGTGGACTGGCCCGCGCCGCCGGTGCAGCCGAGCACCACGATCCGCCGGCTCCCGCCGAACACGGCCCTGGCCCTGGCCTCGTCGATCTCGGACCCGTCGGTGCGTACGCCGCCTCCGCCCACCACGACCTGGGCGATCCTGCGCCACCCGCCGGAGTCCCGGCCCACCACGGACTCGACCCTGCGCACCCGTCCCTCGGCGGGCCTGCCGCCTTCACCGGGCCTGGGAACCGGCACGGGCGCCACGAACCCGGCGGCCCTGTCCCCCGGCCTGCCGCCACCGGGCCGCCGCCGCGCCGCCACGTCCCGTCCGGGTTCGCCGTACGCCTCGGAAGGTTTGGGCTGCTCGTCCGGTGCGGCTCCATCGCCGGCGGACCGGTCGGCCGGTGCCTCCGTACGTGCGCCCTCAGGCCGTTCGGCGGCCGCGTCGGCGGAAACCTCTGCGGAAGCCCTCCGCTCGGCGGCGGCATCCTCCCCCTCGGAAACGCCCCGCCTCCCAGCACCGGCCCTCCCCTCGGGAGTGCCCTGCCCAGCGAGGACATCCTGCCCGGCGGACGCGTGCACTTCGCCGGAGACGGGCCGCTCGGCAGCATCCTCGCCACCAACGGGGGCTTCACTGCGGGCGGAGGCTTCGCGGTCAGCGGGCGCTTCGCTGTGGAGGGAGGCTTCGGCGCGAGCGGAGACTTCGCGGTCGGCACGAGCTTCGCTGCCAGCGGAGGCTTCACGGTCGGTGCGAGCTTCGCCCCGGTCGGAGGCTTCGGCGGGGGCGGAGGCTTCGGTGGCAGCCTTGTGCGCTGTCTTGAAGGACCGTTCGGCGTCGGGCGCGTCGGGCCTCGGAGCGTCCGTGCCGGCGGCAGGAGCGGTCTCCCCGACGGGAGCGCCTTCGCCTGCGGACTCGCCCTCGCCCGCCGGGACACCCGCGCCCGTCCGCGCCTGCTCGCCCGGATGCACGCTTTCTCCCATGTGCGCGCTTTCTTCCAGGTGCACGCCTTCTCCCGCGTGCGCGCCCTCGCCCACATGCCCGGCTTCGCCCACATGCCCCGCTTCGATTGCGGGTGGGGTGTCGGCGGGGGGCTGGGGGTTGGGGATCTGGTCCTCAAGGCGGAGGGGTGGGCCGGAGAAGGGCTTGGCGTCGGGGTCGACCGGGGGCCAGGAACGCTGCGCGCCCAGGATCACCGTCCCGGGCGCGACCCGCGGCGGCTGCCCCTTCCTGTGCTGGTCGCGGGCGGTCGTGTTCTCGTCCTCGCGGCCCACGCCCTCGGGACGGCCGGTGACGCCCTGGCGACGCTCGTCCGTGCTCTCACGACGTCCGGTGACGTCGTCGCGGCGCTCTGCGGCGCCGCGCTCGCCTTCCGCTCGACCCGCCGCCTCACCGGGCGCGTCGGCGGTGGCGGCGAGCCGGCGCAACCGCCGCAGGGCCTCGGTGTCGATCGGCTTGCCGGCCACGGGCTTGAGCCCCTCCGCCGGCCGGATCGGCACGACCGCCCCACGGCCACCCTGCACCTCGCCCGCAGCGGAGCCCGTACGCTCGCCCGACGCCCTGCCCGTGGAGCCCCTGCGCCCGCCCGGCTGCGCCGCCTCGGAGGCAGCCCGCTCCTCGGGAACGGCGGACTCGGGAACGGCGGTCTCGGAGCCGGTCGCGTCGCGTTCGGAGCGGCGGTCGGGGGCGGCGCGGCGGGGGCGGGCCGGGAGGGCGCCGCCGGTGAGCTCGCGGCTGGCCAGCTCTCCGGCGGCGACGTCATGCTCGACCGGCGGCAGCGCCGGTCCGTTCTCATCCCCGGGGACCAGGACCAGCGGCACGTCCCGGCCGAACGCGGGGGCGGGACGGCCGGCCTGCGACCCCAGCGCGGGCGCCGTGCCCCGCCTGGTACGCGACCCCCACCCGGTACGCGCCTCGGCCACCGGCGCCTGCTGGGCGGCCGCCGCCGCGGCGGCCACGGCCGGACGGACCTGGCGCGGACCCGTGATCCGCTGCCCCTCGCGCCTGCGCTGCGGCTGGCGGGCCTTATGCGCCGCCTTCGCCTTGACCCGGACCCGAGTGGTACGCCAGATGCGCCCCGAGAACGTGACCGCCTCGGGCTCGGAGGTGGGCGCGAGCCGGTACCAGGCCTTGGGCTGGCCCAGATAGCGCAGCTGGGACTCCAGAAGCTCGGTGAGCCGCTTGCCCTCGATGACGGGACGCGTGGACAACCACGTCACGATCCCCGGCGGGACCAGGAACAGCACGTGCCACGGCATGGCCACCGGCACGCCCACCAGGATCAGCAGGAGTGACCACGGCACGAACACCCCGACGAACACGCCGATCCAGACGATGGGGAGCGGCATCGGGAGGCGAAGGTCGTAGAGCTTGTAGAGCCGCTTCTCGATGCGCCAGATGTTCGTATACGTGGGCAGGTCCACGCAGTCCTCCTCTCCACCCGCTCGTACATGACCGCCCTGGAGCGGTCTCAACCCTTTACTTGATGCCGAGAGCGCCCGCGATCGCCTTCGCCGTCACCTCGATGATGTTGGGAACGTAGAAGATCACTCCGATGGCCACAGCCAGGATGAGGAACTGGACGAAACGCGTGATCTCGCGGGTGAAGAGGAAGAAGAGCGCGACCACGGAGACGACTACCAGGAACAACGGGGCGAAGAAGGCACGCAGGAAGTTGGCGAGCCCTCCGGTGTCAATGCCGGTCGGCGACGGCGACGGCGTCATTTCGATCAAGGTGAGCACTACGGTCTTCAACGTCACTTCTTGTCCTCCCGGGGGGTACCGAACAGCAGCGCGGCCGTGCGTCTATCCAACGGCCCGACCAGCGCCGCGGATGTCGGCGACGTACCACTTGTCGCCCTGCTTCTCCACGGTGAGGCGGTAGGCCTGCTCCAGCCGCCCACCCACGGCGGCCGGGTCGGTGGCGCTCGGCGTGGCCGGAGCGTCGCCGTTGGGCACGATCCACACCACGACCGCCTGGATCTCTCGGGTGGCACCCCCCACAGGCACCACGATGTCCTTCAGCTCCGCGAAGGTGAAGGCGCTGCCGAAGCTCGGCAGGTTCTTCCCGGCGGCCACGTAGCGCTGCAGCCCGGCGGTGTCGCCGGAGGCGTAGTCCTTGAAGAAGCCCTCCAGTTGCGGCTTGAGCTCGGCCGCCGCAGCGTCGTCGGTCTCCGGCTTCGCGAGCTGCGGCAGGTCGGCGGGGGCCGGCGCGGGAAGGATCGCCGGACGGCCCGAGATGACGAACCGCCTGCCGTTGTCGTCGCCTGAGTAGTAGATCGGGACCGACAGCATGAGCCGGCGCGGCCCGGACTGGAAGGCCACGCTCACCACGGCGTTCTGGGCGTCGGTCGCCTCGATGTCGTACGGCTGGATCGCGACGGCGGCCATCTTGCCGAAGCCGTCCCACCACATCTGCGCGTCCATGCCCTCGGCCAGGAACGCGGCGAGCTTCCTGGTGCGGCTGGCCGCGTCTTCCGGGCTGAAATTCAGATAGACCCCCGCGAACTGGGCGGCGAAAGCCATGCCCTGGTCAGCGGGGAATCCCTTGTGCGCCACGGCGGCGCCATTCGTCGTCGTGGGCTCTTGCTGGGTAAACCGCTCAAATGGGGCACGAATCCCATTCACCACGATAACCACAATAAGCGCCCAGAGAATGATGCGGCCGGCCCAGACCAGCCACCGTCCGCCGCCACCGGACCAGCCGCCCCGACGTGGCCTGCGCGAGGGCGGCGCGTCGAAGTCAGCCATGTCCGGGCGCGCGGAAAGCTCGGGCTCGCCAGCGATCCGAGGATCGTGCTGGACGGTAGACCTACGAGCCATCACGCCTCCGCTCGCGCCGATCCCCCCGGTTGGCGCGGTGTCGTCCGTTGCCGATCCCCATCATCCGCGGTGAAGTAGTCACCCTATCCGGTCCCGCCATTCTTCCAGGAAAGCCACGCCCATGCTGCAGGCATGACCGCCCTGACGGCAAACCGGATCCGTATGGCAGGCGTCAGTGCCGCTTCCCGTCACTTACTGGCGGAATCACCATTTGACCAGGCCAGACGCCCATTTCCGCCTAGCGCGGCGGACATGAGTTCCTGTCCAAAACAGGCATAGATGCTCACGACCTGCGCATTTGGCATGAGAGGAGGACAGAGGGTGTTATGCACCACTTCTGGGGGTACGACAGTCTCGGCTCAAGCGGGCTCGGGGTCCTGGCTCGTGCGTGCCCGGCGACGGCTGTGCAGGTCGACGACCGTGGGCGACACCGCGCGCTCCAGCGACCCCCGCAGGTCGGCGAGCATCGAGGCGGCGTCCCGCTCCCGCATGCGGGAGGCCAGCTCGTTGCGCTCGTCGACCTTCCTGCGCAGGTATGCCTCACGGTTGACGCGCAGTCCGTACATGAGCTCGACCCTGATCAGGGCCAGCTCCTCCTCCAGGCTGATGCCCGCGAGGGTGGGCGCCGGACGTCGTTTCCGGATGATGCGTCGGATCATGAGGGCCTCCCGAGTCAGCGTGATCGCCGTGACGATTCGACGCGTAGGGCCCCAAAGTGGTTGACGCGTCAGTTGTCCCGGAATCACATAATCCCGGAAGGGCCTGCGCGTTCGTCATCCGGACGATGGGCTTTCGACGGCGATCCGCCGGTAACCTAGCGTAGCGAAAGTTAGCCCACCGTGATTGGACTGATGTGATGCGTCGCCTCGCCGCCGCCCTCCTGCCCGCCGCCGCGCTCGCCGCGTTCGCCCTCTGCGCGCCCTCCCCGGCCGCCGCCGCGCCCTCCTGGGTCACCGACAGCGAGTGCACGAAGGCGGGCGGCAAGGTCTCCCCCGTCGGCCGCGGCAAGGCCGTGTGCCAGGGCGGCACGTACGCGAACGAGCTCATCCACTTCGACAAGAAGCCCGCCGGCACCGGCGGCGGCCCGCTCAGCGGCGGCGGTGGCCCGCTCAGCGGCGGCCCCGCGGCACTGCTCGGCGGGCTGCTCGGATAGCCGGATCAGACGTTGAAGCGGAACTCCACCACGTCGCCGTCGCGCATGACGTAGTCCTTGCCCTCGATGCGGGCCTTGCCCGCGGACCGGGCGCTGGCGATGGAGCCCACTTCGACCAGGTCGTCGAAGGAGACCACCTCGGCCTTGATGAAGCCGCGCTGGAAGTCGGTGTGGATCACGCCGGCCGCCTCGGGCGCCGTGGCGCCCTTGCGGATCGTCCAGGCCCTGGTCTCCTTCGGGCCGGCGGTCAGGTAGGTCTGCAGGCCCAGCGTCTCGAAGCCGACCCGGGCGAGCTGGCGCAGGCCCGACTCCTCCTGGCCGACCGACTGGAGCAGCTCCAGCGCCTCCTCCTCGTCGAGCTCGACCAGCTCGGACTCGATCTTGGCGTCGAGGAAGACGGCCTCGGCGGGCGCGACGATGGCCGACAGCTGCTCCTTGAGCGCGGTGTCGGTCAGCTCGTCGGCGTCGAGGTTGAAGACGTAGAGGAAGGGCTTGGCGGTGAGCAGGTGGAGCTCGCGCAGCTCCTCCCGGTCGAGGCCGCTCTCGAAGATGGTCCTGCCGGTCTCCAGGACGGCCAGCGCGGCCTCGGCGGCCTCCAGCGCCGCCTTCTTGTCCTTGTTGTTGCGCGCCTCCTTCTGCAGGCGCGGCACGGCCTTCTCGACCGTCTGCAGGTCGGCCATGATCAGCTCGGTGTTGATGGTCTCGATGTCCCGCTTGGGGGAGATTTCGCCGTCGACGTGCGTGACGTCGGGGTCGCCGAAGACGCGGATGACCTGGCAGATCGCGTCGGTGTCGCGGATGTTGGCGAGGAACTGGTTGCCCCTGCCCTGCCCCTCCGAGGCGCCCTTGACCAGGCCGGCGATGTCGACGAACTCGACCTTGGCGGGCAGCACGCGGGCCGAGCCGAAGATCTCGGCCAGCTTGGGCAGGCGGTCGTCGGGCACGCCCACGATCCCCACGTTGGGCTCGATGGTGGCGAACGGGTAGTTCGCGGCGAGTGCGTTGCCGGTCTTGGTCAGCGCGTTGAAGAGCGTGGACTTACCGACGTTGGGCAGGCCGACGATGCCGATGGAAAGGCTCACGGACAGCGAGTTTACTTGCTGAGCAGGTGCAGGCAGGTCACCGGACGGTAGGTCCCGGGCGCCGCGCGCAGGTAGCGCTGCACGCCGACCGGGCAGGCCGCGGGCGTGGTCTCGAAGGAGACGACGCGGGCCCAGGCCGCGGACGAGTCGCAGGCGGCCCTGGTCACGGCCGACCTGGCGACGACGTCGGCGGCCGGTCTGGCCACGCACGCGCCCGCGGCGAGCACCTGACCGCCGGGGCCCAGGCAGACGACGTCCGCTCCGCTTTCGAGCGTGTCGAGGGTGGTCGAGGGGCATTCGTCCGCGGTCGAGGCGATCGCGATGGATCTGCCGTACCAGCCGGTGCCCGCGCACGGGCGTTCCCGGCCGTCGAGCGCCACGCAGTCGCCGGGCCTGAGCACGCCGCCGCCACCGCCGGGCAGGCCGGCGTGCGGGGCCAGGAAGGACCGCACGCAGGCCGTGCGGCCCAGGCCGATGCGGAGCACGTCGTCGGTGTCGTCGGGGCAGTCGGCGGGCCGCGGCGGGTCGTGGGCGATGGCCAGCACCTCGAAGTCGCCGCCGTTGCAGGGGATCAGCGAGTAGCGGTCGGTGACGCAGGCGCCGGGCGTCCAGCGCAGGGTCGGGCGGGTGGCCGCCGGCCCCTCGGCACCGGGCCCGGTGATCACGGCTCCGGCCAGGGCGATCAGGGCGACCGACACCGCGGACACGGCGACGGCGACACTCGTACCGGTAGCCATTCCAATACTGTGCGTGACGGATCAGTCGGCGCACAAGCGGATTCCGCAAGCGTGTCGGGAAGATCCAGACGCGATGTGCTGCAATCATCGTTGGAGTGGATGTCGTCTCGCTGCTCATCGGACTCGCCCTCGGACTCCTCGTCGGCTTCCTGGTCGCCAGGACCCGCGCGGCGGTACGGGTGGCCGAGGCCGACGCGCGGGCCAGGTCGGCCGCCGAGAAGCTGGTCTACGTCGAGGAGCAGCTCGCCGAACGGTTCCAGGCCCTGTCCACACGCGCCCTCGACGTCAACAACGTGCGTTTCCTCGAACTGGCCGAGACCAGGCTCTCGGCCAGCCGCGCGGAGGCCGCCGGCGACCTCGACCAGCGCAGGCAGGCCGTCGAGCACCTGGTCGAGCCGCTGAAGGACGCGCTCGCGCGGGTCGAGTCGCAGCTTCGCGACACCGAGGCCGGGCAGCGGGCGGCGCGGGCGGAGCTGGCCAAGCAGATGGAGTTCGTCCAGCAGAGCAACGAGCAACTGCGCTCTCAGACGACCGCGCTGGTCAGGGCCCTGCAGCGGCCCGAGGCCCGCGGGCGGTGGGGCGAGCTGCAACTGCGCCGGGTGGCCGAGATCGCCGGGATGCAGCGCCATTGCGACTTCGAGGAGCAGGTCGTCGAGGGCGCGATGCGGCCCGACATGGTGATCAGGCTGGCCGGCGGCAAGAACATCGTGGTCGACTCCAAGGTCTCGCTCGCGGCCTACCTGGAGGCGGCCGAGGCGGGCGACGAGTCGCTGGCCACCGTCCGGCTCGACGCGCACGCCAGGCACGTGCGCGAGCACGTCGACCGGCTGGCGGCCAAGGCGTACTGGCAGGGGTTCAACCCGTCGCCGGAGTTCGTGGTGCTGTTCATCCCGGGTGAGGCGTTCCTCGCGCCCGCGCTCGAACGCGACCCCGCGCTGCTGGAGTACGCCATGGCGCGGCGGGTGCACATCGCCACGCCGACGACGCTGATCACGATGCTGCGCACCGCCCACTACGCCTGGCAGCAGGCCGCGCTGAGCGAGAACGCGCGGGCGGTGTTCGAGCTGGGCAAGGAGCTGTACGAGCGGCTGTCGTCCCTCGGCAGGAACGTGGAGTCGCTGGGCAAGGCGCTGACGCGGGCGGTGGAGGCGTACAACAAGTCGGTCGGTTCGCTCGAAAGCCGCGTCCTGGTCACCGCACGCAAACTAAACGATCTGGGCGTCGTGGACGGCGACCTGGACGCCCCGGAGATGCTCGAAGGGCTGCCGAGACCCCTGGCCTCACCCGAACTGCTCGAAACCACGTCTCTGATTTCGCACTCGAACGGTAAGTTGGCAGGCGGGTCGCCGTAAACGGGGGTGGGACAGTGGCAGAGAAGGGCAGGCGTTCCGGCGTCCGGCTGACCGCTCGCGGCGCCATCGCGCTCACCTTGGTCGCCACCCTGGCGGGCTATGTCCTGACCGCGGTGCTCGGCCTGTCCTACCTGGTTGGGGCCGCGTTCGTGGCGTCGAGCCTGCTCGGCGTGCTCCTGGTCAACAAGCGCGAACTGCTGTCGCTGGTGGTCACGCCGCCGCTGGTGTTCTTCTGCGCGACGCTCTTCGTCGAGCTCGGGCGCGCGTTCGGCTCGGTGTCGATCGTGCAGTCGCTGGCCCTCGGCCTGTACGGCTCGCTGACCCGCGGCGCCCCCTGGCTGTTCGCCGGATCGGCGGTCGTGCTGGCCGTCGCCTGGCGGCGCGGCCTGCGCGACAACGTGCGGGAGCTGCGCGAGGAGCTGAAGGCGGGCGCGGAGATGCCGCGCCCGCGCCAGCCGTTCGTGCCCGAGCCGGAGGGCTACTTCGAGCCCAAGGTCTACGGCACCCCGCGCGGCGACGACTAGCCGACGCGAAGGTCCTTGCGCAGCTCGTGCGGGAGCGCGAAGCGCATGCTCTCCTGCACCGACTCGACCTCGTGCACGTCGCCGAAGCCGTGGCCGGCCAGCCGCGCGAGCACCTCGTCGACCAGCTCCTCCGGCACCGACGCGCCGCTGGTCACGCCGACCGTGGTGACGCCTTCGAGCCATTCGTCCTGGATGAAGCCGGCGTTGTCCACCAGGTACGCGGCCTCGGCGCCGTAGTCCTTGGCCACCTCGACCAGGCGCTTGGAGTTGGACGAGTTCTCCGACCCGACCACGATCACGAGCTGGGCCTCGGCGGCGATCTCCTTCACCGCGACCTGACGGTTCTGGGTGGCGTAGCAGATGTCGTCGCTCGGCGGGTCGATCAGCGTGGGGAAGCGCTCCTTGAGGCGGGCGACCGTCTCGGTGGTCTCGTCGACCGACAGCGTGGTCTGCGACAGCCACACGAGCTTGTCGGGGTCCTTCACCTGGACCTTCTCGACCGAGTCGAGGCCGTCGACGAGCTGGATGTGGTCGGGGGCCTCGCCCGAGGTGCCCTCGACCTCTTCGTGGCCTTCGTGCCCGATGAGCAGGATGTCGTAGTCCTGGGCGGCGAACCGCTTGGCCTCGTTGTGCACCTTGGTGACCAGCGGGCAGGTGGCGTCGACGGTGCGCAGGCCCCGCTGCCTGGCCTCCTCGTGCACGGCCGGCGAGACGCCGTGGGCCGAGAACACCACGATCTCGCCCTCGGGCACCTCATCGGTCTCCTCGACGAAGATGGCGCCCCTGGCCTCCAGCGTCCTGACGACGTGGGTGTTGTGCACGATCTGCTTGCGGACGTAGACCGGCGCGCCGTACTGCTCCAAAGCCTTCTCGACCGCTACCACGGCTCGATCGACTCCGGCACAGTAGCCGCGCGGCTTGGCTACGAGTACTCGGCGGGAAGTGGGGGTCTGGGGCTCCATACTTCTTATGCTACGTGGAGCGGCCATCAGGGCTGCGCGTGCGTGGTCGCCCGCCGTTTGCCAGACTGGCCGTCCAATACAGACCTCCCAGGGAGACGTCATGTCCCTCAGCGACGTGATACGCAACATCGCCAGAACCGTTACCAACAAGGACGAACTCAAGGAGAAGGCCAAGGATCTGCCGCTGTTCGTCGTCCAGACCACGCTCAGCGCGGCCGGGCAGGCGCTGCTGGTGGTGGACCGGGTGAAGAACTCCATCAAGGGGCTCGGCACGAAGGAGGAGCAGGAGGAGGAGCAGGAGTCCCGTCCCTCCGCCGCCGCGCAGGTCACCGCTCCCCCGGCCGAGGAGGAGAAGCCGGCGCGCAAGGAGCCGGTGATCTTCACGCCGCGTCCGGAGGCCGCGCCCAACGGGTCGGCCAAGAGCAAGCCGGACCCGGTCATCTTCGCCCCCGCGGGCAAGACCGCCACCAAGCCGGAGACCGAGCCCGAGCCGGAAGCCGAGCCGAAGGCGACGACCAAGCCGAAGGCGACGACCGAGCCCAAGCCGACGACCGACGCCAAGACCGCGACCGAGCCCGAGCCGGAAGCCGTCGCCGAGACGGAGGCCCCGGCGAAGGCCGACGCGCCGGCCAAGGCCGAGGTCAAGGCCGAGGCGCCGACGGAGGCCGAGCCCGCCGCCGAGGCCAAGCCGACCGCCGACGCCAAGGCCGCCGCCGAGGTCAAGCCGGTCGCTGACACCAAGGCCGCCGCCGAGGTCGAGCCGGTCGCCGAGGCTGAGGTCGCGCCCGCGGCCGAGCCCGCCGCCAAGAGCGCCGCGAAGCCCGCCAGGAGCGCCAAGGCCACGAAGACCGCCAAGAGCACGAAGGCCGCCGCGACCACCACGACCGCCAAGCCCGCGAAGGCGACGAAGGCCGCCAAGGCCGCCGCCGAGCCCGCCGCCGTCACCGAGGAGCCCGCGCCCGTCGCCGCGCCCCAGGACGGCGTACTCAAGGCCGCCGCGGAGGCCGTCACCGAGCCGGCCGCCCCCGTGGCGGAGCCCAAGGCCGTCCCGGACGACCTGACCGAGCCGCTGCCCGGCTACTCCGAGCTGACCGTGGCCTCGCTGCGGGCCAGGATGCGCGGCAAGTCCGCCGAGCAGATCGGCGACTACCTCGCCTACGAGCGCGCCACCCAGGCCCGCGACGAGGTCGTGCGCATGTTCGAGAACCGGCTGGCCAAGCTGCAGACCGGGGAGTAGTCGTAGCGAACCCGTAGTCTTCCGCCATGACCTCGAAGACCACACCCGAGTCTCCCCTGCCGATCCGCACGGTCCTGCAGATGGTGGGCGGCTGGATCGGCAGACTCGGCACGGTGTGGGTCGAGGGCCAGATCACCGATCTGAGCGCGCGCGGCGGCACGGTGTTCCTGACCCTGCGTGACCCGGTGGCCAACGTCTCGGCCCGGGTCACGGCTCCGCGCGGCGTCTACGAGGCCGCCGAGCCGCGTCCCTCCGACGGTGCGAGGGTCGTGGTGCACGTCAAGCCGGACTTCTGGGTCAACAAGGGCTCGTTCGCCTTCACGGCGATGGAGATCCGGCCGGTCGGCGTGGGCGAGCTGCTGGCCAGGCTGGAGCGGCTGCGCCGGCTGCTGGCCACCGAGGGGCTGTTCAACGCCGACAGGAAGCGGCGGCTGCCGTTCCTGCCGGGCACGATCGGGCTCGTCTGCGGGCGTGACTCGGCCGCCGAGCGCGACGTGCTGGAGAACGCCCGACGCCGCTGGCCGGCCGTGCGGTTCAAGGTGGAGGAGGTGGCCGTCCAGGGGCCGTACGCGGTCGGGGAGGTCACCGAGGCGCTGCGCAAGCTCGACGCCGATCCCGAGGTCGAGGTGATCGTGGTGGCCCGCGGCGGGGGTTCGCTGGAGGACCTGCTGCCGTTCTCCGACGAGACGCTGGTGCGCGCGGTGGCCGCCTGCCGCACCCCCGTGGTCAGCGCGATCGGCCACGAGCAGGACAGCCCGCTGCTCGACCTGGTGGCCGACGTACGCGCCTCCACGCCCACCGACGCCGCCAAGAAGGTCGTCCCCGACGTGGGCGAGCAGCTCGCGCTGATCCGCCAGCTGCGCGACCGCGGGCGGCGGGTGCTCAACGGCTGGCTCGACCGCGAGATGTCGTGGCTGACGTCGGTGCGCTCGCGGCCGTCGCTGGCCGATCCGGTGCGCGAGCTCGAACGCCGGGCCGAGCAGGTCGACGCGCTGCGGGAGCGGGCCAGGCGCTCGCTGACCGGCTCGCTCGACCGGGCCGCCGACGATCTCACGCACCTGCGGGCCCGCCTGGTCGCGTTGTCGCCCGCGGCCACGCTGGAGCGCGGCTACGCGATCGTGCAACATCCGTCGGGCGAGGTCGTGCGCCTGGCCAAGGACGTGCCGCCGGGCACCCCGCTGACGATCAGGCTGAGCGACGACCGGCTCACGGTCCGTACGGAGGACTAGGGCACCCGCACGACGGCGGCGGCCAGCTCGGTGAGGCCGGCCTTCACATCTTCCACCGTCATTCCCCGCTCCTCCCGCTGGAACTTGATCAGCCAGGCGGTGACCGGCGCGAGCAGCGCGTCGGCCAGGTAGGCGACGTGGGCCCCCGGCCGGGCCGCGGCCAGCAGGCTCGCCAGATGCACCTGATGCACCTTGTACGGCCCGCTGTAGCGCGCCCTGCCCGGCCCGTTCTCCAGCAGCAGGAACAGGTCCTGCTGCTCCACGATGCGATCGACCAGCGCGTGCAGGAACGCCGTGACCCGCTCGGCCGGCGGCGCGCCGGGCCCGAGCGGCGGCGGGCCGCTCAGGAACGCCGCCTGGAACCGCTGCTCCCGCTCGTCGATCAGCGCGAGGACGAGACCCGCGCGGTCGCCGAACCGCCGGTAGACGGTGCCCACCCCGACGCAGGCGGCCTTGGCGACCTCGTCGAGCGAGAGCTCCTCGGCGCCGCGCTCGGCGATCATCGTGGCGGCCACCTCGATGATCTTCCGGCGGTTGCGCGCGGCGTCGGCCCGCTCGGGCTGGGCCTGCCCGACGACGGGCAGCAGTGGACGTGCGCACACGCCTGGAGCATAACTCCCTTGTGAACGGAGAGCTCTCCGGTATTCTCCGAATCGGAGAACTCTCCGATTATCAGGAGCTGAGATGACCAACTCGTTCAACCAGCAGATCATTGACGAATTCCGGGCCAACGAGGGCCGGGTGGGCGGCCCGTTCGAGGGCGCGTCGCTGGTGCTGCTCACGACGACGGGCGCCAAGAGCGGCCGGCAGACGACCACGCCGGTGATGTACCTGGCCGACGGCGACCGCTACGTGATCATCGCCTCCAACGCGGGCGCCGACAACCACCCGGCCTGGTACCACAACCTGCGCGCCACCCCCACGGCGACCGCCGAGATCGGCACCGAGACGTTCGAGGTGAAGGCGGACTTCGTCGAGGGCGACGAGCGCGACCGGCTCTACGCCCGCATGGTCGAGATCGCCCCCGGCTTCGCGGAGTACGAGGCCAAGACCAGCCGCCGCATCCCGGTGGTGGCGCTCAACCGCACCGCCTCCTGACGGATCAGAAGGGGGCGTCGTCGGCGCCCGGCTCCGAGCGCCTCGCCATGGCGGCGGCGAGCTTGACCCGGGCGCCCTGCAGCCACTCCTCGCAGACGGCCGCGAGCCTCTCGCCGCGCTCCCAGAGCTCGATCGACTGCTCCAGGGTGAGCCCGCCCGTCTCCAGGCGGCGCACCACCTCGGTCAGCTCCTCGCGGGCCTGCTCGTACGAAGGTGTCTTCTCGTCTGCCACGGCCACCACCCTAGACGCCGCCGCGCCCGGCCAGGGTCACCCCTTGGCGCGCTGCTGCAGGAGCCCGGCCAGCTCGGTCAGCTCGGGCCAGTCGGCCGTGCCGGTGATCACGAGGGTGACGTCGGGGAGCACCCGTACGAGCGAGCGCTGGTTCTTGTCCTCGCGGAAACGCCTCTCCCAGGTCACCCCGCCCACCTGCTGGCTGCCGGACGGCTTGGCGATGCCGGTCATGCGGTTGGCGAACTCGGCGGCCGGCTTCTCGTCGCTCTGGGCGAACATGGCGTGCTGCCGCTTGGCGGTGGCGTAGCCCAGGTAGAGCACCTGAGCGCCGTTCTCGCCCTTGGCGATCCTGTTGCTGTTGGGCACCCAGCCCGCCGGGTCCTTCTGCGGGGACCACACCTGGTAGGGCACGCCGTGCCCGAAGTTGGCGACGGTGATGGAGTAGTCGAGCCGCGGGATGTGCTCCTCGCGGCTCTGCGGGGCGACGAGCATGAAGAGCCCCACGCCCGCCAGGCACACGAAGAGGGCTACCGCGTAGCCGTAGAAACTTTGGCTGAACCGTCGCACACTTGGCGAGGTTACCCGCTGGAGGGCGCGGTCGCCGAAGCGGCGGGCCTGATCTGGCCGATGATCGCCAGCACGTCGTCGACCATCGCGCCGTCGCCGGAGAAGACGATCTCGCTGACGGCCGCGGCCAGGGCGCCGGTGACCACGACGACGAGCGCGGGCTCGCCCTCGAACAGGGCGGCGTTGCGCTGGGCCCACGTCCGCAGCCGGTCGCGCATGACCACCTCGAAGCCGGGCGGACCGTCGCCGCGCAGGAACAGGGCGGCCAGCTCGCGTTCCTCCAGGCAGCCTTCGAGGTAGGCGCGGGCGGCGTCGATGAACACCCGCATGGGGTCGCCCTCGGCGGCGGCACGGGCCGTACGGGCGGCCTGCTTGGTGCGCTGGGCCTGGCGGGCCTGCCATTCCTCCCACAGCGTGAGGTAGAGGTCGGCCTTGCCGGAGAAATGGTGGTAGAGGCTGCCCACGCTGGCGTCGGCCCTGGCGACGACGTCCGTCACGCCGGCCTCGGCGAACCCCTTGGAGACGAAGACCTCCCGCGCGGCGGCCAGCAGCGAGCTCCGCGTCGCAGCCCCCCGCTCGGACGTGCGAGGCTGGGTCACCGCGTGTTCCACTTCGCTCATTCGATCTCCTCCACGGCGGGGGCGCATGTCCATGGTGGAGGCGAGATCTCCTACGCGCACGCGATATGGCGCAAAATCCGGTCTCCGTCATGCGGGGCACCCATATAGATATCCCTTTTCGCCGGTCCCTGACCATCGCGCGGCGGCCCTTGTGCGGAGGGCTGAGCCGGGCTGGGCAGATTATCCCCCTCTGACCGGGAATAGACCGGCAACTACGATCGAGAGAGTTCTCAACGAGGAGGCTCAGCATGTCCGATCAGACGTCGGTACCGGCAGCGCTCGCGACGGGCGAGCACGCCCCCGACCGCAACCTGGCGATGGAGCTGGTACGCGTGACGGAGGCGGCCGCCATGGCCGCGGCCCGCTGGGTGGGCCGCGGCGACAAGAACGGCGCCGACGGCGCGGCGGTCAACGCCATGCGCCAGCTGATCAACACGGTGTCGATGAACGGTGTGGTGGTCATCGGGGAGGGCGAGAAGGACCACGCCCCGATGTTGTACAACGGCGAGCGCGTCGGCGACGGCAGCGGCCCCGACTGCGACGTGGCGGTGGACCCGATCGACGGGACCAGGCTGACGGCGCTCGGCATGCCGGACGCGGTGTCGGTGATCGCGGTGAGCGAGCGCGGCTCGATGTACGACCCTTCCGCGGTGTTCTACATGGAGAAGCTGGTCACCGGGCCGGAGGCGGCCGACGTGGTGAACATCGAGGCGTCGGTGGCCGACAACATCAACGCGGTGGCCAGGGCCAAGCACTGCTCGCCGTCCGACGTCACGGTGGTCGTGCTGGACCGGCCGCGGCACGAGAAGCTGGTCAAGGAGATCAGGGAGACGGGCGCGCGGATCAAGTTCATCGTCGACGGCGACGTGGCCGGCGCGATCATGGCGGCCCGCGCGGGCACCGGCATCGACCTGATGCTGGGCATCGGCGGCACGCCCGAGGGCATCGTGGCCGCGTGCGCGCTCAAGTGCCTGGGCGGCGTGATCCAGGGCCGGCTGTGGCCGCGCGACGACGCCGAGCGCGGCAAGGCCATCGACGCCGGGCACGACCTCAGCCAGGTGCTCACCACGAACGACCTGGTCAGGTCGGACGACGTGTTCTTCGCCGCGACCGGCATCACCCAGGGCGAGCTGATGCAGGGCGTGCGGTTCAGGTCGGGCGCGGCGGTGACCAGCTCGCTGGTGATGCGCGGCCGGTCGGGGACCATCAGGAAGATCGAGAGCGAGCACCAGCTCTGGAAGCTGCGCGCCTACAGCGCGATCAACTTCGACACGGCCGGCTGACCCGCCTCATCGGCGGCGTTTGCGCTTGGGCGGTTCCTTGACCTTGATGTCGCCGGCGAAGTTCGTGGTGCGCACCTCGACCACGGGCCCGCCGGGCTCGACCGGCTGCTTGGTCAGGCGGACGGTCTCCCCCTTGGCGACCCTGATCACCTCGAGGTCCTCGGGCACGTGGATCTCCAGGCCGCCGAAGACCAGGGTGGCGTTGATGACGATCCGGCTGTTCTGCAGGATCGCGTCGCGGAAGTCCAGCTTGGTCGTGCCGAACATGGCCGTGACGTCGAGCTCGGCGGGCACCACCCAGCGCCCGCCGCGCTGCTCCTTCTTGAAGATGGCCGACACCGGCCGGCCGTCGAGGTTCAGCGGCTGCTCCTCGGCCGGGAGCAGGTCGGCGGTGAGCCCGGCGAGGTCGCCGAGCGTGCGCGCGGAGTAGACGACGCCGAGCCGCTCCTCCAGCTCGACGAGGTCGAGCCGGCCGTCGGCGTGGGCGTCCTGGAGCACCTGCGCGATGCGTTCGCGATCGGCGTCGGAGGCGCGCAGCTCGTGCGGCTGCGGCAGGCCGGACGCGGCCGGTGCGCGCCGGGACGTCACGAACTCCTCAGCAAGCCGCTCTCCGACTTCCTGCAGCTTCGGCAACCACGATCCCGCGCGTTCGTTCACACTTCTGACGATATCCGGCGGCCCGGGTATTCGCTCGCCCAAGAGCGGACCAACAGGGCGCACATCGGCTAATCCGCACGAGCAACGCGCCGATCTCCCGAACTGGCTCTCCGTTCGCGTCGGCGTGCCGGTGGCCGTACGCCGGAATCGTCCGGGGTTTCTCGCCGTTGATCCACGCGACAGGCTTCTGACCGCTGATCCCGGGAGGTGGGCGTGCATCAACCGGCGCGATGGGGGCTCGGTGCGGCGGGGGTGGGCATCGCCGTGATCGTGGGCCTGGACGTGATCGGCCTCGACGAGACGAACCCGTTCAGGCGCACGATCAGCGAGCACGGTCTCGGCCCCGACGGTTGGATCTTCGGGCTCGCCGTGGGGCTGCTCGCGGCCGGGTCGGCGGCCATCGGCGTCTCGCTGGCGCGCAAGCGGCTGGCCGGGGCGGTCGGCACGGTCGCGCTCATGGCCTGGAGCGTGGGGCTGCTGCTGACGGCCTCGTTCCAGAAGCACGACTGGGCGGTCGGGCCGAGCACGAGCGGCAGCATCCACCGGGTCGGCAGCTTCGTGGCCTTCCTCAGCCTGCCGCTCGCCGCGCTGGTCATCGCCCGGCCCTGGCGGCACCGGGAACGCCGCAGGTCGGCGACGGTGGCGTTCGGGCTGGGGGTGTGCTCGGCGCTGTGGGTCGTGGGCATCGGCGCGGCGGTGCTGATCGGCGCGGGCCGCGGGCTGCCGTGGTACCGGGTCATGCCCCTCGGCCTGGTCGAACGGGGGCTGGCGGTGACCGAGGTGGCCGCGTTGCTGGCCCTCGGGGTGTGGGCGGCCGGGCGGCTGGCGGAGGCCGAGCCCGTGCGGGCGGTCAGGCAGGCCGTAGAGCGGCGATGAGGTCTTCCACGTAACCGCGGAAGACGGCGGCCATGTCCACCTGGCCGGGGTCGATCAGCCACTGGGTCTGCAGGCCGTCCATCATCGCGATCAGGCGGTCGGCGTGGGCCTCGGCGTCGAGGCCGGCCCGGAACTCGCCGCGCTCGACGCCCGCGCGCAGCGCGTCGGCCACGTCGGCGCGCAGCCGCCGGTACCGCCGCCTGGCCCACTCGTGGCCGGGGTGGCCGGGGGTCACCGCCTCGCCGCTGATCACCGAGAAGAGCTGGACGAGGCCCGGCACCCGCGCGTTGTGGTCGACGACGTCGGCCAGGGCGCGCAGCGCGTCGGCGCCGCCGCCCTCATGGCCGTCGCGCCCCGGACCGAACCTGCGCCGGTCGAGCTCGTCGCGATAGTCGAGCACCGCGAGGAGCAGACGCTCTTTGCTCCTGAAGTGGTGGAGCAGCCCGGCCTGGGAGAGCTCGACCCGCTCGGCGATGCGGGCCAGCGAGGCGCCGCGGTAGCCGTGCTCGGCGAACTCCAGCAGCGCGACCGCCAGGATGCGCTCCTTGCGTGCCTCGCCGGTCGCGTAGCCCCGTTTCACCCAGGCACCCTATCCACCGCTGGATCTGCCGCTGGCGTACGGCCCTGAGCAGCCGCTAACCTGACTCCGCCTCACGTTTGATTCCCCCCCGATCAGGAGGCCGTCGTGCCGTCCCCGCGTGATCGCCAGGCCCGTGCCGCCACGTACGTCGTGTACGGCGTGCAGGGCCTCTCCTTCGCCACCCTGCTCGTCCAGGTGGCCAGCCTCCAGGCCGAGCTGGAGCTCACCGACGGGGCGCTCACGCTCCTGCTGCTCATCGTGCCCGTCTTCGCCGGCGTGGGCAGCGTCGGCGCGGGCACGTTCGCCGCCCGGTACGGCAGCAAACTGCTCCTGCGGGTCGCGCAGCCCGCGGTGGCGCTCGCCGTGGTGCTCACCGGCCTCGCGCCCTCGGTGCCGCTGGCGGTGCCCGCGCTGCTGCTGTTCGGCCTGGCGGTCGGCGCGGTGGACGCGGGCATGAACATGCAGGGCGTGGCCGTCGAACGCCGGTACGGCACCGCCGTGCTGAACGGCTTCCACAGCGTGTGGAGCGTCCTCAGCCTGGCGGGGGCCCTGTGGGCGGTGTTCGCGGCCGGCCGGGTCTCGCTGGCGGTCACGATGGCGATCCCCATGGTCCTGGCGGTGGCCGGCTCGGTCTACGCCGGGCCGAAGCTGTGCACGATCGCCGAGGAGAAGGTCGAGAACGTCGTCGAGGCCGCGACCGGCAAGTTCCCCTGGCGGCCGATCATCCCGCTCTGCCTGGCGATGGGCTTCCTCTACATCGGCGACGCGGCGGTGTCGAACTTCGCGACCGTCTTCATGGGCAAGGCCCTGCTGGCCCAGGACAGCGTGGCGAAGCTGGCCTACAGCGTCTACCAGGGCGCGACGCTGGCCGTTCGGCTCGGCGGCGACGTCGCGGTCCGCCGCTACGGCCCGGCCGCCATCGTCCGGCTCGGTGGCGCGCTGGCCACGCTGGGCTTCCTCGGCGTCGTGGTGGCGCCGAACCAGCCGCTGGCGATCGTCGCGTTCGGGCTGACCGGGCTGGGGTTGTCGGTGGTCGCGCCGCAGTCGTTCTCGGCGGCGGGCAAGCTGGACCCGGCGGGCACCGGAGTGGCCATCGCCCGGGTGAACCTCTTCAACTACGTGGGCTTCATCGTGGGAGCCGCGCTGATCGGCGGCATCGCCGACGCCACGGACTGGCGGCTGGCGTTCGTCGCGCCGCTGCTGCTGGCCGGCGTGATCATCGCGCTCGCGCCGGGCTTCGCGCCCAGGCGGGCCGCCGCGCAGGCGTGAGGCACGGGCCGCCGCCTCAGCCGCGCACCTCGGCCACCTGGACGGTACGGGACTCGCGCAGCGACAGGTCGGCGGCCTCGGCGACGTACAGGGCGGCCAGGGCGTCCTCGACCGAGCACAGGCCCTCGCCGCCGCGCAGGAAGGCGTCGATCTCGGCCGCGTAGGCGGGGCCGAACCTGGCGGCGAAGTCGGGCCAGGGCGGGCCGGGCGGCCGCAGGCCCTCGGCGCTGCGCAGCGGGGCGCGCGGGCCGAGCCCGGCCACCTGGGTGCCCTTCGTGCCCGCCAGCTCCATGCGCACGTCGTAGCCTGCGCCGTTGTAGCGGGAGCCCTGGAGCGTGGCCAGCGTGCCGTCGTCGAGGGTGAGCAGCGCGGCGCTGTTGTCCACGTCGCCGGCCTCCTTGAAGAACGCCGCGCCCCGGTTCGCGCCGACGGCGTGGACGGAGACGACCTCACGCCCGGTCACCCAGCGCAGGACGTCGAAGTCGTGGACGTGGCAGTCGCGGAAGAGGCCGCCGGACAGCGGGACGTACGCGGCGGGCGGCGGCGCGGGATCGGCCGTCACCAGGTGGACGCGGTGCAGCTCCCCCAGCTCGCCGGCCCGCAGCGCCGCGCGGGCGGCCCGGTAACCGGCGTCGAACCTGCGCTGGAACCCGATGCACACCCGCCGGCCCGCGCTCGCCTCCAGCACCTTGACCGTCTCGGCGACCGTGCCCGCCGCCGGCTTCTCGCACAGGACGGGGACGCCCCGCTCGCAGGCCCGGATCAGCAGCTCGGCGTGCGTGCTCGTCGGCGTGGCGATGACCACGGCGTCGGCGTCGAACGGATCTCCCGGCCTGCCGTACGGCGAGGTCCTGACAGGGTCGGCCACGATCAGCTCGTCGACCAGGGGATGTGCGGCCAGGTTCGCGGCGTGGAGCGCGCCGATCCGGCCCAGGCCCAGCAGTCCCACCCGCATGCCGCCTCCACTCCCGCTCTCCGCCTCAGTTCATGATATGTCCAGACATTCGGACTTTTAAGCCTTGCACGGCCTCCGCCGCCTGATGCACCGGCAGCCGGGCGAACCCGACCACGACCGCCGGCGGGCCGGGCGAGAACCGCATGGGCGCGACCGGCTCGGCGGCCAGGCCGACGCCCTCGGCCGCGCGGACGACCCGCAGCTCGTCCCAGCCGTCCGGCAGGTCGAGGTAGACGTGCAGCCCGGCCTGGATGCCCCGGACGCGGATCTCCGGCAGTTCCTCGGCCAGCGCCCTGACCAGGGCGTCCCGGCGGCGGCGGTACTCCCTGCGCATGCGCCGCAGGTGTTTGTCGTAGCCGCCCGTGCGCAGGAAGTGGGCCAGCGCGTACTGCTCGATGACCGGGGAGCCCAGGTCGAGCTCGCTCCGGGCGCGGCGGATCGCCTCGGCCAGGTGCGCGGGGGCGGCGACCCAGCCGAGCCGGAGGCCGGGCGCGAGCGACTTGCTGACGCTGCCGGTCAGGATCACCCGGTCGGGGGCCAGGCCCTGGAGGCAGCCGACCGGGTCGCGGTCGTAGCGGAACTCGGCGTCGTAGTCGTCCTCCAGGACCGTCCGGTCGCCCGCGCAGGCCCACTCCATGAGCGCGGCCCGCCTGGCCGGGGAGAGCACGACGCCCGTCGGGTACTGGTGTGCAGGCGTGACCAGCGCCGCGTCGCCCTCCATGGCGCCGGTGACCAGGCCCTCGCAGCCCACGGGCACCGGCACCAGGCGGGCCCCCGCCCGTTCCAGCAGCGGGACCTGGCGCCGGCTGGTGGGGTCCTCGACGACCAGGCGCAGGCCGCCGCGCCGGGCCAGGACGTGCAGCGCCAGGCTCAGCCCCTGCGCCACACCGCCCACGACGACCAGATTGTCGGGATGGACGTCGGCCGCCCTCACCCGCCGCAGGTAACCGGCCAGCTCCTCGCGCAACTCGGGGACGCCGCCGGGGTCGCCGTAGTCGAGCGCGTCGGACGGGACGGTGGCCAGCACGTGCCGCAGGGCCGACGACCACCGCTCCCTGGGGAAGTGCCCCAGGTCGGGGGACGTGGCCCGGTGCCCCTGGTACGGCCCGCAGGCGCCGCCGTCGGCCACCGGCCAGGGACGGGCGGACCGGACGGCGCCCAGCGGGGCCACCTCGGTCCCGGCCCCCACCCGCGAGACCAGGAACCCCTCGGCCACGAGCTGCTCGTACGCCTCCACCACCACGCCCCTGGACACCTGGAGGTCGGCCGCGAGGTCTCGGGTGGCGGGCAGGCGGGTGCCGGGCACGAGCCGCCCGAGGCGCACGCCCTCGCGCAGCTCGGCCGCGATCTGCCCGGCGATCCCTCCCGCGTCCCGATTTATCTGGATGTGCAGGTCGGCCATATTGGTCCTGTCATATAGCGGCCTATTGGACTGTTTGCACGAACCATTGTCTCCCTACGATCCTGCACATGAGAAACGGAATCGCCGGAGCCGCCACCGCCATGTTCCTGGTGGGCACCCTGGCCGGAGTGTCCGGCCTGATCGGCTCCTATCCCGTGTACGGCGGCCAGGCCGTGCGCTACCTCGCCGCCGCGCTCATCCTGCTGGTCGTCACCAGGGCGCTCGGCCTGCGGTTCGTCCGGCTGACCGGGCGCGAGACCCTGTACCTGGGCGGGCTCACCCTGCTCGGGCTGGTGGTCTTCAACGTCTGCGTCGTCGAGTCCACCCGGGCCTCGGGGCCGGCGCTGGTGGGCACCGTCCTCGGCACCGTGCCGCTGGCGCTGGCGCTGGCCGGCGGGCGTCCGGCGCCGCGGCTGCTGGTGGGCGCGTCCGTGGTGGTGGCCGGCGCGACGCTGGCGACCGGGCTGGGCAGCGGGAACCCGACCGGCCTGCTGTGGGCGCTCGGGGCGCTGGTGGGCGAGGTGAGCTTCTCCATGCTGGCCATCCCCCTGCTGCCGAAGCTGGGGGCGATCCGGGTCTCGGCGTACTCGACGGCGCTGGCCGTGCCCATGCTGGCCGTGGTCGGCCTGGTCCAGGAGGGCGCCGCCATGTTCAGGACGCCGACCGCGGCCGAGACGCTGGGCTTCGTGTACCTGGCGGTCGTGGTCACGGTCATGGCCTTCTTCCTCTGGTACACCTCGCTGCCCAGGCTCGGCCCCGGGACGGCCGGGCTGTTCGCCGGGCTCATCCCGGTCGGCGCGATCGTGACGGGGCTCGTGCTCGGCATCGCGACGCCGGGCGTCTACGACCTGGCGGGGGCCGGTCTGGTGATCGTCGGCATCCTGGTGGGGCTCACCGCGCGGCGCTCGCCGGAGCCCGTGCCGGCCCCGGGATGACCACCTGACGGGGGGCGTACCCTCTATGGACATGGACTTCGACTACACCGATCTGCTTCCCCTGGGCGCCGATGAGACCGAGTACCGGCTGATCACGTCGGAGGGGGTGCGGAAGGTCGAAGCGGCCGGGCGTACGTTCCTGGAGGTCGACCCCGAGGCCCTGCGGCTGCTCACCGAGACCGCGGTCCACGACATCTCCCACTTCCTGCGCACCTCGCACCTGGCGCAGCTCCGCAAGATCGTCGACGACCCGGAGTCCAGCGGCAACGACCGCTTCGTCGCCCTCGACCTGCTGAAGAACGCCTCGATCTCGGCCGGCGGCGTGCTGCCGATGTGCCAGGACACCGGCACCGCCATCGTCATGGGCAAGCGCGGCCGCCACGTGCTGACCGACGGCCGCGACGCCGAGCACCTCTCGCGCGGCGTCTACGACGCCTACACCAAGCTCAACCTGCGCTACTCCCAGATGGCCCCGCTGACCATGTGGGAGGAGAAGAACACCGGCAGCAACCTGCCCGCCCAGATCGAGCTCTACGCCGAGGACCCCCACGGCCACGCCGACGAGTACAAGCTGCTGTTCATGGCCAAGGGCGGCGGCTCGGCCAACAAGTCGTTCCTCTACCAGGAGACCAAGGCGGTGCTCAACGAGAAGCGCATGCTGGCCTTCCTGGAGGAGAAGATCCGCTCGCTGGGCACCGCGGCCTGCCCGCCGTACCACCTGGCCGTGGTGGTGGGCGGCACCTCCGCCGAGTTCGCGCTCAAGACCGCCAAGTACGCCAGCGCCCGTTACCTCGACTCCATCCCCACCGAGGGCTCGCCCTCCGGGCACGGCTTCCGCGATCTGGAGCTGGAGGCCAAGGTCTTCGAGCTGACGCAGAAGCTCGGCATCGGCGCCCAGTTCGGCGGCAAGTACTTCTGCCACGACGTGCGCGTGATCCGCCTGCCCCGGCATGGCGCGTCCTGCCCGGTGGCCATCGCGGTGTCGTGCTCGGCCGACCGCCAGGCGCTGGCCAAGATCACCGCCGAGGGCGTGTTCCTGGAGAAGCTGGAGACCGACCCGGCCCGCTTCCTGCCGGAGACCACCGACGAGCACCTGTCCGACGACGTCGTCCGCGTCGACCTCAACAGGCCGATGCAGGAGATCCTCGCCGAGCTGACGAAGTACCCCGTCAAGACGCGGCTCTCCCTCACCGGCCCGCTCGTCGTCGCCCGCGACATCGCGCACGCCAAGATCGCCGAACTGCTCGACGAGGGCGGCGAGATGCCCCAGTACCTCAAGGACCACGCGGTCTACTACGCCGGCCCGGCCAAGACCCCCGAGGGTTACGCCTCCGGCTCGTTCGGCCCCACCACGGCCGGCCGCATGGACTCCTACGTCGAGCGTTTCCAGGCGGCGGGCGGCTCGATGGTCATGCTGGCCAAGGGCAACAGGTCCAGGCAGGTGACGGAGGCGTGCCAGAAGTTCGGCGGCTTCTACCTGGGCTCCATCGGCGGCCCGGCCGCCCGGCTGGCCCAGGACTGCATCAGGAAGGTGGAGGTGCTCGAATACCCCGAGCTGGGCATGGAGGCGGTGTGGAAGATCGAGGTCGAGGACTTCCCCGCCTTCATCGTCGTCGACGACAAGGGTGACGACTTCTTCACCGACCGCACAGGGCCGGTGCTGAGCATCGGGCGCAGGTAGGGCCCGAGCGCGTCGAAGGGTGCCGGGCGGCGGTCGAAGCCCCTCGGCACCGGACGACGGGGGTTGCCCTCGGGCGTCTCAGGCCGCGACAGGGGCTCGGTGGGGGGCGACGACGCTGCCGTCCGGCAGGAGCAGACCCGTGTCCTCGAACAGCACCACGCCGTTGCAGAGGAGGCTCCAGCCCTGGTCGGGGTGGGCCGAGATCACGTGCGAACGCTCACGGTCGGGCGAGTCCGCACTGGGGCATACGGGAAAGTGACTGCACATCATCGCGCACCTCTCAGATGGCGCTCCTGCTTCCTGATGTTCAAAAGGGCAACTGTCGCCCCGACGGCGTGCGAAGGTCCAGGGTGGCGCCGACCGGCTTCTTCGGCCGGCGGCGAACCTGTGTCTGGCGCATCTCCATCACGTCCTTCAACTTCTGTCGTCAGTGGTGGAACTTCGGCGTCCTACCCAGTCTCAGGGCCGGCACCGACAGTTTCAGCTGCTCGTGGGTTCTCGCCTGCTCTCATGTCCTAACCATGCCCCCGTCCCCTTTCGGCACCCTTACATCTTGCTGACGGCGTGCCGTGGTTCCTGTCATTCAGCCTGCCGTACGCCGGAAAGTGCCCTACTAGGCATCATGCACATTTATCGGGGAGAGAGGTGTGCCGAGCGTCACAGTCGCTGTGACGTGCGGTAATGCCACAAAGCGCGCATCCCGGGCAGGAATGCGCGCTGTGTCGATGTGTCAGGCGGCGTAGGACGGGTAACCGTAGCCGACGACCTGCGAGGTCGGCCGGACGCGCTCCTCGACCTTGCCATTGCCGGTGTTGCCCTCGATCGTGGAGATCGTGCCGTCACCGTTGTCCTTGACGACGAAGCCGACGTGCTGGATGTCGCTCAGGCTCTTGCTGCCGCTCCAGGAGAAGAAGACGACGGCGCCCGGCTTGGCCTCGGTGCCCCAGCGGTCGTTGGCGGCGAACCACTTGGCGTGGCTCACGGTGTAGGCGTCCCAGCCGACCTGCGGGCGGGCGCCGGTCTGCTCGCCGACCCAGGAGACGAACATCGAGCACCAGGCGGCGTTCAGGTAGTCCTGGCGGCTGCCGCCGTCGCGGGCGACGGTCTCGCCGGCGCGCTGGGAGTCGGCGTACCACTTCTGGAACTTGGTGCCGCCGCCGTTGGCGTCCTCGGAGGTGCCGACCTGGGCGCGGGCCGTCGCCAGCACCTGGGCGGCGGTGACGTTCACCCGGCCCTGGGCCGAACCCTGCGCGGCCGACTGCTGCGCGGCGGTCTGGGCGGCGGTCCGGTGCGCGGTCTCGGCGCTGACGGCGGCAGTGGCGCCCAGCGCGGTCGCGGCGATGGTCGCGCCGAGAGCGAGCTTGGCGATATGGGACGTGGTCATCATGGCGTGCTTGGCCATCGGGGGGTGCTCCTTTGCTCACCGTCCGCGCATGAGGCACGGCGGGTCACAGGTGTGAATCCTGCGATGGGTGATGACGACAGATCTGCGGGGGCGCCTCGACACGGCTGCCCTGCCGTCGCGTACAAACGGGTACAACAGCGCCCTGACCTGGGTAATTCCCACCCCAAGAAATCCCCACAGGACGCCTGTGCGCGGACGGCTTATGCCGTCCGCGCACAAACTGGACCCAACTGACTCCCGCCACGATGCCAAGGCGAGACCTAGGTCGCAAGTCTGATGCACTTGCGAACTACTTGCAATAGTGTCCTCCAGAGATCTACTTCGAGAGGACGGACCCATGGGGGACTACACCCTTCCCGACATGCCGTACGACTACGGCGCGCTGGAGCCCGCCATCACCGGCGAGATCCTGGAGCTGCACCACGCCAAGCACCACGCGGCCTACGTCAAGGGCGCCAACGACACGCTCGACCGCCTGGCCGAGGCCCGCCAGGGCGGCGACTTCGGCAATCTGGTGGGCCTGGAGAAGACCTTCGCCTTCAACCTGTCAGGCCACGTCCTGCACTCGATCTTCTGGGAGAACCTCTCCCCCGACGGCGGCGACCGCCCCGACGGCGCGCTCAGGGCCGCCATCGACGAGCATTTCGGCACGTTCGAGGCGTTCCAGAAGCAGCTCACCACGGCCACGGCGTCGGTCCAGGGCTCGGGATGGGGCGTGCTGGCCTGGGAGCCGCTGAGCCGCAGGCTGGTGGTCGAGCAGATCTACGACCACCACGGCAACGTCGGAATGAACACCACGCCGCTTCTCGTGTTCGACGCGTGGGAGCACGCTTACTATCTGCAGTACCGCAACGTGCGTCCGGACTACGTCGAGAAACTGTGGGGCCTCGTCAACTGGGCAGATGTGGCCCGGAGGTTCGCTGACGTAACGAGTCAGGCGGGTTGACTTAAGTTCGCAACAATTTATCGGCCCCGCCTCTACTGGTCGGTTTACACAAATAGGTAAGCTGCCTGGCATGCGTGCGCCCTCCGGTTACCTTCTCGCCGCGCGCTATCGGCTCGTGGAGCCGGTTGGTCGCGGCGGCATGGGCACCGTTTGGCGGGCGCATGACGAGTTGCTCGACCGCGACGTGGCGGTGAAGGAAGTACGGCTGCCCACCGTCCTCGACGAGGAGCTGCGCGCGGAGTTGTGCGCCCGCACCGAGCGCGAGGGCAGGGCGACCGCGATGGTGGCCCATCCGTCGGTCATCACCGTCTTCGACGTCGTGACCGAGGACGACCGTCCCTGGATCGTGATGGAGCTGCTCCGGGCCAGGTCCCTGGAGCAGCTCATCCAGGAGCACGGACCGCTCCATCCGCGCCGGGCCGCCGAGATCGGCCGGCAGATCCTCGGCGCGCTGCGGGCCGTCCACGCCAAGGGCATCCTGCACCGCGACGTGAAGCCCAGCAACGTCCTGGTGACCGAGGACCGCGCGGTGCTCACCGACTTCGGCCTGGCCGCGCTCGAAGGCGACGTCTCCATCACGCAGGCCGGCATCGTGCTCGGATCGGCCGGCTACATCGCCCCCGAACGGGTTCTCGGCTCCAAGGCCAGCCCCGCGGGCGACCTGTGGTCGCTCGGTGCGACCCTCTACACCGCCGTCGAGGGCCGGGGGCTGCACGGTCGCCGTACGGCCGCCGCCGCGCTGGCCGCGCTGACCAGTGGCGAGCCGATCCCGATGAGCAAGGCGGGCCCGCTGGCGCCCGTGCTCGACGCGCTGCTCAGGATCGATCCACAGACCCGGCTCGACTCCGTACGGGCCTCGCTCATGCTGGCCCGGGTGGCCGCGGGCGGCTCGGCGGAGGAGCCGCTGGCCCCGCGCCGGCCCGTACGCCCGGTACCCGTGGTCGCCTCACCCCCTTTCGCCCGCAGGCCCGCGCACCGCGGGCTGCACAGGGCGGAGGCCGCCGCCGCCACGCTGTCGGTCCCGCCGCCGCGCCAGGAGCGCAGGCCGGGTGAGGGCGTCCACCGCAAGCGGGTCGAACCACGTCCAAGTCCGTCCACTTATGTCCGTTTCAAGGCTGCGGTGATAAAGTTGTTCCTTCCTCGGCGGTTCTGGCCAAGAGAACTTCGCAAGCGAGGGTAAAGCACTTCCCAAGCGAGAATCGATATCTTCTTCTCATGCCGGAACAGCAGACACGCCTGCTCGCGGAGCGCTACGAGCTCATCGCCCCGCTCGGCCGGGGCACGATGGGGACCGTGTGGCGCGCCCGCGACCGCGCGCTCGGGCGCGAGGTGGCGGTCAAAGAGATCCGCCAGGACCAGGGGCTCACCGAGGACCAGCGGGCCGAGCTACGCGAGCGCATGGTCCGCGAGGGCCGCATCGCCTCGCGGATCAACCACCCGTCCGTCGCCGCCATCCACGACGTGCTCATCCAGGACGACAGCCCCTGGATCATCATGGAGCTCATCGAGGCGCGCTCCCTGGAGCAGGTGATCGAGGAGGAGGGGCCGCTGCCGCCGCGGCTCGTGGCCGAGATCGGCGTCGACCTGCTCGGCGCGTTGCGCGCCGCGCACTCCCAGGGCATCACGCACCGCGACGTCAAGCCGGGCAACGTGCTCATCACCGAGAGCGGCCGGGTGGTCCTGACGGACTTCGGCATCGCCAAGGCCGAGGGCGACTCGCGGCTCACCAAGACGGGCATGGTGATCGGCTCGCCCGGGTACACGGCCCCGGAACGTGCCAGGGGCGAGTACACCGGGCCCGAGTCCGACATCTGGTCGCTGGGGGCGACGCTGTACTTCGCGGTCGAGGGGCGGCCGGCGTACGAGCGGGCCACGATCGCCGAGACGCTGGCGGCGCTGCTCAGCGAGAGCGCCGACCCGCCCACGCAGGCCGGACGGCTCCGGCCGGTGCTGAACGGGCTGCTCAACAAGGACTACCGGCAGCGGCTCAGCGCCGCCAAGGCGGAGACGCTCATGCGGATGGTCGCCGACACGCCCACGAGCGAGATGCCGGCGCTCACGGCGGAAGCCCTGATGGCCCAGGAGGCCGCGTTGCCCGACCCCTTCACCGACTCCGGCCCCCGACGTCCCTCCGGCCCTCAGGGGCGCCCTTCAGGGGCTCAGGAGGCGTACGGGGCGGGCGCCCCGCCCGTGTCGGGCCCGCAGCCGGTGCGTCCCGCCGGGGCGCGGCCCTCAGGGCCCCAGGGGCCGGGGCCCGTGCCGTCCGGCGCGCAGGAGCCCGCCCGGAGCCCGCTGGGGGCGCCGACGATGCCCCAGAGCACCGCACCCGGTCAGCCGCCGCGGGGCGCGCGCCCGGCGCAGCCGCCGCAGGCGGGCGACACCGGCGACGACGGCGACTTCGACCCCGATCGGACCGTCAGCGTGATGCGTCCCAAGGGGCCGTTCCCGCCGGGGCCCGAGCAGGGCGGCGGCCGTCCGCCGCAGCGTCCCGACGACGAGGGGACCGTCACGACCAGGCACATCGCCTCGCCGCGGAGCGGCTCCCCCGGCCAGCAGGTCTACCCGCCGGCGCAGCAACCACAGCAAGCCGCGCGGCAGCAGGGCCCGGGACAGCAGGGTCCGGGACAGCAAGGTCCGCAGCAGGGTGGCCCGGTGCCGGGTGGGCCAGGACAGAGCCGACCGGGGCAGCCGGTGCCGCCCGCCGGCGGCCCGCACCAGGGCCAGGGCCTCGGGACCGACCTGTTCGCCATCGCCGGGCCGCCCGAGAAGCCGCCGGCGGGCAACCGCAACGGCATGCTCGTGCTCATGGCCGTGGCGGCGGCCGCCGCGGTCGTGATCGCCGTCCTCATCGTGGCGCTCATCTCCAGCTGAGCGTGCCGTCACCGGTACGACGGCCCGTCCCCGCGCGGGGCGGGCCGGCCCCGGACTGATCGCGCGGCCGTGGGACAGACTGGAGTCATGAGCGAGTTCAGAATCGAACATGACTCGATGGGCGAGGTCCGCGTGCCGGCGGGAGCGCGGTGGCGGGCCCAGACCCAGCGGGCGGTGGAGAACTTCCCGGTCTCGGGGCGGCCGCTCGAACCGTCCCACATCGCCGCGCTCGGCCTGGTCAAGGCGGTCGCCGCCGAGGTCAACGGCGAGCTGGGCGTGATTGACAAAGACCTGGCCGAGGCCGTCGCGCAGGCCGCCGCGGACGTCGCCGACAACGAGCACGACGCCCACTTCCCCATCGACGTCTTCCAGACCGGCTCCGGCACCTCGTCCAACATGAACGCCAACGAGGTGATCGCGACGCTGGCCGAGGAGCGGCTGGGGCGGCCCGTGCACCCCAACGACCACGTGAACGCCTCCCAGTCGTCCAACGACGTCTTCCCGACCTCGATCCACGTGGCGGCCGCGATCGAGGTGACCTTCCACCTGCTGCCCTCGCTCGCCCACCTGGCCGACACGCTGCACGCCAAGGAGGCCGAGTTCGCGCAGGTGGTCAAGTCGGGCCGGACCCACCTGATGGACGCCACGCCGGTGACTCTCGGGCAGGAGTTCGGCGGGTACGCCGCCCAGATCGACCACGGCGGCACCCGCGTGCGCACGGCGCTGAACCACGTACTGGAGCTGCCCCTGGGCGGGACTGCGGTCGGCACGGGCATCAACACGCCGCCCGGCTTCGCGCAGCGGGCGATAGCGAAGCTGGCCGAGGCGACCGGCATCCCCTTCCGCGAGGCCGCCGACCACTTCGAGGCCCAGGGCGCCCAGGACTCCATCGTGGAGCTGTCCGGGCAGCTCAAGGTGGTGGCCGTGTCGCTCAACAAGATCGCGAACGACCTGCGCTGGATGGGCTCGGGCCCGCGCGCCGGGCTCGGCGAGATCAACCTGCCGGACCTCCAGCCGGGCTCGTCCATCATGCCGGGCAAGGTCAACCCGGTGATCCCGGAGGCCACGGCCATGGTCGCGGCGCAGGTCATCGGCAACGACGCGGCGATCACCTTCGCCGGGGCCTCGGGCAGCTTCGAGCTGAACGTGCAGCTCCCGGTCATCGCCCGCAACATCCTGGAGTCGATCAGGCTGCTGGCGAACGTGTCCAGGCTGCTGGCCGACCGCTGCGTCGCCGGCATCACGGCCAACGTCGAGCGCCTGCGCGAGTACGCCGAGTCCTCCCCCTCGATCGTCACCCCGCTCAACAGGCACGTCGGCTACGAGGAGGCGGCCAAGATAGCCAAGCAGGCGCTGGCCGAGCGCAGGACCATCAGGGAGGTCGTCGTCGAGCGCGGCCACGTGGCCGACGGCACCCTGACCGAGGAGCAGCTCGACGCCGCCCTCGACGTGCTGTCCATGACCCGGCCGCCGACGGAGAGGTGATCCACATAGGTCGGGTCGCATCTATGTCGGCGGCACCCATGCGTCCCGGCGCGGCGAGCGCCTAGGGTTCGGAGTATGGCGAAGGAGCTGACTGGGCGGACCGCGCTGGTGACGGGGGCTGGGGGTGGCATCGGCGCCGCCTGCGCCCGGCGACTGGCCGCCGCGGGGGCCAAGGTCCTGGTGGTCGACAGGCAGGGCGAGGCGGCCGGGAAGGTGGCCGCGGAGGTCGGCGGGGTCGCGGTGGTGGCCGATCTGAGCGATCCGGCCTTCGCGGCGTCGTTGCCCGACGAGCCGGTGGACATCGTGGTGAACAACGCCGGGTTCCAGCACGTGGCGCCGGTCGAGGACTTCCCGCCGGAGGTGTTCTCCACCATGATGCGGGTGATGGTGGAGGCGCCGTTCCTGATCGCACGCCGGGTGCTGCCCGGCATGTACGCCCGGGGGTGGGGGCGGTTCGTGAACATGTCGTCGGTGCACGGGTTGCGGGCCTCGCCGTACAAGTCGGCCTACACGACGGCCAAGCACGCGCTGGAGGGGTTCTCCAAGGTCGTCGCGCTGGAGGGGGCGGCCCACGGGGTGACGTCCAACTGCGTGTGCCCGGCGTACGTGCGCACGGCGCTGGTCGAGGCGCAGATCGACGACCAGGCCCGGGTGCACGGCATCGGCAGCGACGAGGTCGTCGAGAACATCATGCTCCAGCCGGCCGCGGTCAAGCGGCTGATCGAGCCCGAAGAGGTCGCCGAACTGGTCGCCTACCTCTGCGGCCCGCACGGCTCCTTCATCACCGGCACCTCCCTCCCCGTAGACGGCGGCTGGACGGCCCATTAGTGACCACCTACTTCCTTGAGTTGTTGGCGCGGGAGGCGTCGGCGGTCGAGTTCGAGGGGCCGATCGTGGAGGCCAGGGCGCAGGGCGCCGATCCGGCCACGATCGAGGAGCTGGAGCAGGCCAAGGTCGAGGCGCTGAAGGTCAGGGCGCTGCTCAGGCGGCGGGCCAGGCGGGAGGCCGAGCTGTCGGCGCTCTACGACACCGCCGGCGACCTGGCCGCGCTGCGCGACCTCGACGCCGTGCTGGAAGCCATCGTCCACCGGGCCAGGCAGTTGCTCGCGACCGACATCGCGTACATGACGCTGCACGACCCCGAGCAGGGCGACACGTACATGCGGGTCACCGACGGGTCGATCTCGGCCAAGTTCCGGGCGCTCAGGCTGGCCATGGGCGCCGGGCTGGGCGGGCTGGTCGCGCAGACGGCCACCCCGTACGCGACCGCCGACTACTTCGCCGACGCCAGGTTCCGGCACAAGGGACACATCGACGAGGCCGTCAAGGAGGAGGGCCTGGTCGCGATCCTGGGGGTGCCGCTACGGCTGGGCCAGCGGGTGATCGGCGTGCTGATGGCGGCCAACCGCAGCGCCAGGCCCTTCCACCAGGAGGAGGTCTCGCTGCTGGCGAGCCTGGCCGCGCACGCCGCCGTCGCCATCGACAACGCCCGGCTGCTCCAGGAGACCAGGAACGCCCTGGAGGAGCTCTCCCAGGCCCACCGCACCGCCAGGGCGCACGGCGAGGCCGTCGAGCGGGCCGCGCTGGCCCACGACCGGATGACCTCGCTGGTGCTGCGGGGCGGCGGCATCGAGGACGTCGCCGCCGTGGTGACCGAGGTGCTCGGCGGGTCGCTGGCCGTGCTCGACGACCTGGGCCGGCCGATCACGGGCGACGTGGGGGAGCTGGACGCGGGCGTGTTCGAGGCGGCGCAGGCGTCCAGGGCGCTGGGGCGTACCGTGCGCAGGGGCGACCAGCTGATCGCGTCGGTGGACGTCGGCGGCGAGCCGTTGTGCACGCTCGTCCTGCGCAGCGACGACGCCGACGAGCGCATCCTGGAGCGGGCGGCGCTGGTGTGCGCGCTGCTGCTGCTGTTCAGGCGGAGCGTGGCCGAGGCCGAGGGCCGGGTCAGGGGTGAGCTGCTGGAGGACCTGATCTCGCGGCCCGACTCGCCGGGCCTGGCCGACCGGGCCCGGCGGCTCGGCGTGGACCTGCGCGCGCCGCACGTCGTGGTGGTGGCCAGGCACGGCGGCCAGCGGGAACGGGCGGCGTTCTGGGCCTCCTCGCACGCCACGGTCCGGCACGGGCTGGCGGCGGGGCGCGGCGAGGAGGTGGTGCTGCTGCTGCCGGGCGTGGACGCGGGCGGCCTCGCCCAGCGGGTGGCGGCCGAGCTGAGCGCGTCGCTGCACAGCCCGGCGACGGCGGGCGCCTCCCCGGCCCGACTCCCCGAAGCCTCGACAGGCGCGCCGACGGGCGGCTCGGGCGGGGGCGCAGCAAGCGGATCGGGAGGCGGCGCGGCGGGGGCGCGGGACGTCGCGGAGGCGTACCAGGAGGCGCGGCGGTGCGCCGAGGCGCTGCTGGCGCTCGGCCGGGCCGGCGACGGCGCGAGCGCCGCCGAGCTGGGCTTCGTGGGGCTGCTCGTGGGCGACGGCCGCGACGTGCGCGGCTTCGTCGGCCGCGTGGTCGGCGCGGTGATCGACTACGACGCCCGCCGCGGCACCGCACTCACCGACACCCTGTCGGCCTACTTCGGCACGGGCGGCTCACCCTCCCGTACGGCCGAGGCCATGCACATCCACGTCAACACCGTCACCCAGCGCCTCGACCGGATCGGGAAGCTGCTGGGCGACGGCTGGCTGGAGCCCGAACGCGCGCTGGAGATCCAGCTCGCCCTCCGCCTGCACCGGCTCGGCCACACATCCTCCCCGCAGACTGTGGGTCCCGGCCCCATATAAGTGACGCCGGTCACTCTTTACCGTGACCGGCATGGCCACTTCCATCAAGAGGATCGTCGCCGCGAGCCTGATCGGCACCACCATCGAGTGGTACGACTTCTTCCTGTACGGCTCGGCAGCCGCTCTCGTGTTCAACAAACTCTTCTTCCCCGAGTCCGATCCGCTGACCGGCACGCTGCTGTCGTTCCTCACCTACGCCGTCGGATTCGTCGCCCGCCCGCTCGGCGGCCTGGTCTTCGGCCACTTCGGCGACCGGGTGGGCCGCAAGACCCTGCTGGTGGTCAGCCTGCTGATGATGGGCGCCGCCACGTTCCTGATCGGCTGCCTGCCGACGTACGCCACGCTCGGCTCGTCGGCGGCGCTGCTGCTGACCGCGCTGCGGCTCGTGCAGGGCTTCGCGCTCGGCGGCGAGTGGGGCGGCGCGGTGCTGATCGTGTCCGAGCACGGCGACACGAAGCGCCGCGGGTTCTGGGCCTCCTGGCCGCAGGCGGGCGCGCCCGGCGGGAACCTGCTGGCCACGGGCGTGCTGGCGGTGCTGGCCGCCTGGCAGTCCGACGAGGCGTTCCTGTCGTGGGGCTGGCGGATCCCGTTCCTGCTGTCGGGGGTGCTGGTGATGGTCGGGCTGTGGATCCGGCTGACGATCACCGAGTCGCCGGTGTTCCAGCAGGCCGAGCCGGAGCCGACCGCGCCGATCGTGGGCGTGCTGCGGCACCACTGGAAGGACGTGCTCACCGCCATCGGCGCCCGTCTGGCCGAGAACATCTCGTTCTACCTGCTGACGGTGTTCGTCATCACGTACGCGAAGAACGCCAAGATCGACAATTCGACGGTGCTGACCGCGGTGCTGGTGGCCTCGGCGATCCACTTCGTCACGATCCCGATGTGGGGCGCGTTGTCGGACCGGGTCGGCCGCCGTCCGATCTACCTGGCCGGGGCCGCCGGGATCGGCGTGTGGATCTTCGCCTTCTTCCCGCTGGTGGACACGGGCAACTTCCTGGCGATCACCCTCGCGGTCACCGTCGGCCTGCTCTTCCACGGCATGATGTACGGCCCGCAGGCGGCCTTCTTCTCCGAGCTGTTCGGCACCAGGACGCGCTACACCGGCGTGTCGATCGGCGCCCAGCTCTCGGCGATCGTGGCCGGCGCGCTGGCCCCGCTGATCGCGGTGGCGCTGCTCAAGAGCTACTCCAGCAGCGTGCCCATCTCGGTCTACCTTGGCCTGGCGGCGGTGCTCACGCTGGTCGCCGTCTACACCGCCCGCGAGACCCAGGGACGCGACCTGGCCGAGAGGATCCACGCGCGATGAAGGTCACCACCCCCCGCCTCACGCAGCACGTCCTGACCGTCGAGGGCAGGACGTCCGGCGAGCCCGTGCTGTTCGTGCACGGCAACGTCTCCTCCGGCGCCTTCTGGCGCGACAGCATGGCCGCGCTGCCCGCCGGCTACCGCCCGCTCGCCCCCGACCTGCGTGGCTTCGGCGACACCGACCCCGAGCCGGTGGACGCCACCAGGGGCCTGCGCGACTTCTCCGACGACCTGGCCGAGCTGGTCGAGGCGCTCGGGCTCGACGGCGTGCACCTGGTCGGCTGGAGCCTCGGCGGCGGCGTCGTCCTGCAGCTCCTGCGCGACCGTCCGGCGCTGGTCAGAAGCGTCACGCTGGTCAACCCGATCTCCCCGTACGGCTTCGGCGGCACCGAGGGCCCGGACGGCACGCTCACCCACCCCGACGGCGCGGGATCGGGCGCCGGGGCGGCGAACCCGGACTTCGTGGCCCGACTGAAGGCGGGCGACATGTCCGATGAATCCCCCACGTCCCCCCGCAACGTGCTCCGCACCGGCTACGTCAAGCACCCGCAGATCCCCGACGAGGACTTCTACCTGCGCTCCATGCTCACCACCCGCGTGGGCGAGCCCAACTACCCGGGCGACGCCGCCGGCTCCCCCGCCTGGCCCGGCGTGGCCCCCGGCAAGCACGGCGTGCTCAACGCATGCGCCCCCACCCACTTCCGCCTGGACGACCTGCACGAGATCGGTCCCAGGCCGCCCGTGCTGTGGATCAGGGGCGCCGACGACGTCATCGTCTCCGACACCTCGCTGTTCGACCTGGCCCACCTGGGCGCGATCGGCGTCGTGCCCGGCTCCCCCGGCACCCCGGCCCAGCCGATGGTGACGCAGACCAGGGCGGTCCTCGACCGCTACGGCCGCTACCGCGAGGTCGTGCTGGACGACTGCGGCCACAGCCCCCACCTGGAGCGGCCCGCCGAGTTCGGCCGCCTGCTGGCCGAGCACCTGGAGGAGGTCTGATGCTCGTCGCCCTGACCCTGGTCGCGAGCCTGCTCACCGTGCCCGCCGCGGACGGCCTGACCGTGCCCGGCGCGGAGAAGCTGATCAGCGCCACCCTCGACGACCTGACCACGGCCGGCACCACCCTGACCGGCCACACCGACCCGGCCGACTGGGCCGGCCTGCACTCCAAGGCCACCGTCAACCCGACCGGCGTGCCCGGCACCCAGCTCGACGGCTACTTCCCCGACACCTCCACCGGCAACGCCACGCACGGCTGGAACCACGACTCCCAGTTCGTGATCAGGCTCCCCGACCGGTGGAACGGCGGCCTGGTCGTCAGCGGCACCCCGGGCAACCGGGAGCAGTACGCCAACGACTACACGATCTCCGACTGGGTGCTGTCCAAGGGTTACGCGTTCGCCGCCACCGACAAGGGCAACGTGGGCCTGACCTTCCACGAGGACGGCCGCCGCCCCGGCGACGCCATCGCCGAGTGGAACGACCGCGTCACCCAGCTCGCCGTGGCCGCCAAGGCCGTGGTCAGGCAGCGGTACGGCCGCCCGCCGGCCCGTACGTTCATGGCCGGCCTGTCCAACGGCGGCTATCTGGTCAGGTGGCAGCTGGAGAACCGCGCCTGGCTCTACGACGGCGGCGTGGACTGGGAGGGGACACTCTTCCGGGTCAAGGGCGACAACCTGCTGAACTTCCTGCCGCCCGCGCTGAAGGCGTACCCCGACGAGGCGGGCGTGCGGGCGGCCGGGTTCGCTCCGGGGTCGGAGTTCCTGTGGCCCTTCCACCGGCAGTACTACTGGGAGCTCACCCAGCAGCTGTACCAGAAGGAGCTGGACCCGTCCTACACGGGCGCGGCGGCCGACTACGACTACGACGCGCGCCGGCCGTCCGCCGCGATGGCCAGGATCGGGCTGACCGGCCGGATCACCAAGCCGCTGATCACGATCCACGGGACGCTCGACTCGCTGCTGCCGATCTCCCGCGACTCCGACGTCTACGCCGGGATGGTCGGCCCGCACCGCCCGTTCCGCTACCACCGGATCGAGGGCGGCAACCACCTCGACAGCCTCGTCGACGTCTATCCCGACCGGCTCAGGCCCATGCTCCCGGCCTTCAGGGACGCCTTCCAGGAGCTGGAGGGCTGGGTCACTCCTTGAGGTAGCGATGCCTGCCCGCGCGCGCCCAGCGCACGATGTGCCGCGCCCCGGGCAGGCGCCTGCCGAGGCGGTGGAGCGCGGTGTCCCGGCCCATGGGCGAGCGCCGCTGGGGGTCCACCGCGACGGCCGGGCGCGTCTCGACCCGGCCCCGGCGCACCTGGAGGCCGAACCGCAGCCCGATCTCCTCGTCGGACGAGCGCAGCGACGACAGCCAGGCGCCCGGCCCGAGGTGCTCCTCGCTCGGCATGTGCCGCTTGACCGGGATCTTGGCGACGAGCTGGCCGGCGAGCTTGCCCGGCACCCCGGCCTCGACCAGCGCGGGCGCGCACACCTCGCGTTCCCGGCGGCCGGTGCTGCGCAGCACCAGCTCCAGGGGCGGCCCGCCGCTCGGCGGCACGTACGGGACCGGCAGCACGACGTACACGTGGCCGTCGAGCTGGCGGACGGTCACCCCCGGCGACACCAGCGCGATCGACTCCGAGAACGAGCGCGGCTCGACGGCCAGGCCCAGCTCCCCCTTGTCCGACCAGCACGGCACCACCAGCCGCATCCTGGGCCGCTGGGCCAGCACGCCCAGGCAGTTGAGCGGCCCCTCGTCCCGGCCGACCCGGCTCCTGGCCTGGTTGGCGCCGCTGAACATGCGGACGTGCACCTCCCACTGCCCGGGGCTGAGCGGCCGGCCCATCGCCGCGCTGGTCACGTCCAGGTGGGCCTCGCCCCTGATCTGCACGCGGACCCGGCGGCGGCCGTCGGGGGAACGCTCGACGTGCTGGGTCGCCGGCAGGAAGTGCACCACGCCGGTCGCGCTGTGCCGGACGTAGACGTCGATGCGGGCCCGCTCGACGTCGGCCGTGATGTCGGTGACGTCGTCGGACAGCAGCTTGGTGTCGACCGAGCGCGGCGGGATCCAGTGCAGGCGCTCGCCGTCCACGCGGTACCGGTCGGGCAGGCCGTCGCCGGCCATGACCTCCACGGTCAGGCCGAGCACCAGGATGTGGGCGTCCCAGCGCATCTCGGTGAGCTCGGCGCGCAGGCCCGCGCGCCGGGTGGAGTTGGCGAACATGACGATCTGGTCCAGGCGTCCGCACCGGACGAACGCGGCCACCGCCCGTAGCTGGACCGGCAGGTAGCGGTCGATCCGCTCGGGGAAACGCTCGCCGACGAGCTCCTGGACGACCCGGAAGTGCATGCCCCGGTCCACGGAGGAGTCGGCGAACCTGGCGGTCAACAGCGGCCTGAGCACGGCGGAGCGGAACCAGTAGGCGTACATGCGGTCGTGCTGGCGGCCGGCGCCGACGTAGGTGTCGATGTCGGTGAGCAGCGTGCTCAGCCCGGCCACGATCACCCGGGGGTCCTCCTCGGGCGCCTCGGGCCGCGGTCCGAGCTGGCAGCAGACCTCCTCCGCCAGGACGGCGATCACCTTGGCGTGCAGGTAGGCCCGCATCACGAACGCCTGCTCGGCCAGCCTGCCGCCGGGCATCGCGAAGCCCAGCTCGTGCTCCTCCAGGAAGGCCCGGCGGTAGAGCTGCTGCGGGACGAGCAGCGTCATCAGGCGCTCGCGCAGGATGTCGGCGCGGGCGGTGCTGCGCTCGAACGCCACCATCGGCGGCCCGTAGTCGCGGGCCAGCCGCCCGATCAGCACGTCGGCGTCGGTCTCGATCGCGCGCTCGTGCATGCGGGCCAGCGCGTCGCGCGCCAGCCGGTCGGTCTGGTCGAGGAAGTAGACGTAGTCGCCCTCCGCCGCGGCCACGCCCATGTTGCGGCCGCGAGAGGGCGACCCGGTGTGCGGCAGGTGCAGCACGCGGACGTTCTCGCGGAGATCGGCGATGGTGTCCAGCCGTTCCCCGATGCCGTCCGTGGAGCCGTCGTCCACGAAGATCACTTCGTATTCGGCGGCGGGCAGCGTCTGCTCCAGCGCGGAGCGGATGCACGCGTCCGCGGTGTCACCCGGGTTGTGGACATTGACGATCACACTGACCTTCGCACCCATGCGGCCAGCGTGCGCCGCTCATACACGATCGGGTGAGACGGCTTGCCGATTACAGAAGAAGAGTTGACCTGTTAGTACCATCCTGTGGACTGTGAGTGCCCCCACGCGCCACAGGGCGTGCCATAGCGGCCCTTGATGTAGCCGAGGCCCCACGCGATCTGGGTGGTGGCATTGGTCTGCCAGTCGCCGCCCGCGCTGGCCATCTTGCTGCCGGGCAGGGCCTGCGGGATGCCGTACGCGCCGGAGTAGCGGTTCATCGCCCGCTCGTTCCAGCCGCTCTCCTTCTGCCAGAGCAGCTCCAGGCAGCCCCACTGGTCGGCGCCCCAGCCCTTGGCGGCGAGCATCGACCTGGCGACGGCCTTGTTGCTGCCCGGCGAGGGGTCGCTGCCCGGCGGGAAGTTCGCGGGCGGGAAGCCGCTGCCGCCCGGCGCCTTCTTCGGCACGACCCAGTTGAGCTTCTTGGTGGTGCCGCCGCGGCCCTTCTTGAGCTGGTCGGCCCGGTACGCCTGCTCGGCGGCGTTCTTCAGCGCGTCGGTCTCGGGGTCGGGAGCGAACAGGTTGCCGCCGGCGAGCGCGCCGAGCTGCTCGGCCGTGAACGGGTCGACCGGCGGCTTACCGGCGTTGTCGATGGCGCGGTAGGCGACGTAACCGCCACCGCCCACGACCACCACCAGGGACACGACGGCGACGGCGACGCGCTTGGGGGTGAAACGCGAAGGCCGGCGACGCGCCGAACGAAGGTCATCCTTCGGGGGGCGCTCACTCAACTGCGGACCGGGGCTCACGATCCATGAGCTTGCCCTGTCATGGGGGGTGGTCCGCAACCGGAACGCGGGATTCGGTTGACGTTCTCTTGGCCAACCAGCAGGTAACAACCTTTTTCACGAAAAATTGTGAGTTTCGTCACAGGCTGAGAGGTGCCTCCCTTCGAGCGCCCGCACCGAAGGGAGGCCGCTTTCAGGGTTCCGCCCCATCTTCAGGATCTGATCCGCACCCGGTCACAGTTTGATGACACAACCCGGGTATAGGGGACATGGAATAATAATGTGCGCGTGGCCGGCATCCTCCTTGTAGAAGACGATCCCTCCGTCCGCACAGCCTTGGAGCTGGCGTTGACGCGGCAGGGACATTCCGTCACGTCCTACGCGACGGGCGAGGAGGCTCTGGACCACATCCGCGCCCGCCGCCCCGAGATCGCGATACTCGACGTCATGCTGCCCGGCATCGACGGCGTCGAGGTCTGCCGCCGCATCCGCAAGCTCGATCAGCTCCCCGTCATCCTGCTCACCGCCCGCGGCGACGACCTGGACGTGGTGGTCGGCCTGGAGGCGGGCGCCGACGACTACGTGGTCAAGCCGGTCGAGCCGCGGGTGCTCGACGCCCGCATCAGGGCCATCCTGCGCAGGGCCGAGTCCGCGACCTCCGACCGCATCACCTTCGGCGACCTCGTGATCGACCGTGGGGCGCTCAAGGTCACGCTGGCCAGCAAGGAGATCCACCTGACGCCGACCGAGCTGCGGCTGCTGCTGGAGCTGGTCCGGCATCCCGGCCAGGTGCTCAACCGCCGCTACCTGCTGCGGGTCGTCTGGGACCACACGCACGTCGCCGACTCGCGGCTGGTGGACGCCTGCGTCCAGCGCGTCCGCGCCAAGATCGAGCCGAGGCCGGCCGAGCCCGTCTTCATCCACACCGTGCGCGGGTTCGGCTACCGGTTCAGCCCTCCGTGATCCCGCTGCCCACCGGGCTGCGGGCGCGCCTGGTCATCACCTTCACCCTCGTCGCGGTCACCGCGTCGACGCTGGTCGCCACCATCGGCTTCGAGCTGGCCAAGACCGCGCTCGTGACCAGGGCCGAGACCACCTCCCTGGACCTGGTGACCCGGGAGCTCGGCCGGATCACCTTCCCCGTCGGCAAGCTCAGGCCGGGCGAGGCGGCGCCGTCCATGAAGGAGCTGGACCAGGTCGTCCGTACGCTGTCCAGCCCCGGCCGCAGCGTCCTGGTCGAGTACGGCAACCTGCTGTCCGCCGACGGCCCGATGACCATGAAGGACGTCCCCAACGAGCTGTACGGCCGGGCCAAGCAGAACGTCGTCACCCAGCGCAAGGTGATCGGCAACGAGCTGTGGCTCATCGTCGGCGCCGAGGTCCACCGGTTCGAGCCCGGCGTCGCCCCCGAGGCCACCGGGCTGCGCGCGTTCGTGTTCTTCCCGCTGCACGACGAGGAGGGCCAGCTCACGACGCTGCGCAACACGCTCACCCAGGGCGGCGCGGTGATCGTGCTGATCGCGCTGGTGGTGGCGCTGCTGTCGGCCCGGCAGGTGCTGCTGCCCGTACGGCGGCTCAGCGCGGCGGCGCAGGCGCTCGGCCAGGGCCGGCTGGACACCCGCCTGCCGGTGCACGGCCAGGACGAGCTGGCCGAGCTGACCGCCAGGTTCAACGACGCGGCGGCGGCGCTGGAGCTGAGCGTGTCGGAGCTGCGCTCGCTGGAGGCCATGTCCCGCAGGTTCGTGGCCGACGTCTCGCACGAGCTGCGCACGCCGCTCACCGCCATGACCGCCGTGGCCGACATGCTCTCGGAGGAGGCCGGCCGGCTGCCCGACGCGCCCGCGGAGGCCGTCCGGCTGGTGCTGCGCGAGATCGGGCGCCTGCGCGAGCTGGTCGAGCACCTGATCGAGGTCAGCAGGTTCGACGCCGGCACCGCGACGCTCAACGTGGAGCCCGTGAACGTCGCCGACGCCATCCTGGACTGCCTGGAGGTGCGCGGCTGGAGCGACGAGGTGGACGTCACCGCCTCCCAGGGCCTGACCGTCAACCTCGACCCGAGGAGGTTCGACGTCATCGTGGCCAACCTGGTCGGCAACGCGCTCAAGCACGGCCTGCCCCCGGTGGAGGTCACCGCGCGCGGCACCGAGAACGGTCTGGAGGTGAAGGTGCGCGACCACGGCAAGGGCATCCCCGCCGAGGCGCTGCCGCACGTCTTCGACCGGTTCTTCAAGGCGGGCGCGGGCCGGGCCCGCAGCCAGGGCAGCGGCCTCGGCCTGGCCATCGCCCGCGCCAACGTGCACCTGCACGGCGGCACGATCTCCGTACGCGCCCAGCAGCCGGGCACCCTGTTCACGGTCTGGCTGCCGCACCGATGAAGGCAGCGATGACCGCACCGATGATCGTGCGCCGGGTCCTCGTCGCCGCCGCGGCCCTGCTGGCCGTGGCGGCCTGCGGCATCTCGCCGACCGACGTCCAGACCAAGGGCGCCGCGCCGACCATCAAGCTCCCGCCGCCCTCGAAGACCATCTACCTGATCAGGAACAAGCAGCTCACGCTCGAACCCGCCGACGTCGAGAGCGGCACCGTGGGCAGCCTGCTCGGCGCCCTCTTCGCCGCCTCCGACCAGCCGCTCGGCGACCGCACCACCGAGCTGCACGGCCTGGAGTACGTCGGCATGAAGGACTCGCTCGACCCCGTGCAGCGCGACGAGATGCAGCTCCCGCGCACCTCCACGCTGACCGTGTACTTCAAGGGCGACCGGCCGCTGAGCCGGCTCGGCAAGGCCCAGATCGTCTGCACCGCGCAGCAGGACTTCGCGTTCGAGCAGGTGAAGATCGTCCGGGAGAACGACGGCCGCCCCGCCAAGGCGGAGGGGCGGCCGTACACCTGCCGCGAGCTCAGGTGAGCCCGCCGCGGCTCACATCGTGATGTCCTCCAGCATCTCCGTCACCAGGGCGGCGATCGGGGAACGCTCGGACCTGGTGAGCGTGACGTGCGCGAAGAGCGGGTGGCCCTTCAGCTTCTCCACCACCGCCACCACGCCGTCGTGCCGGCCGACCCGCAGGTTGTCGCGCTGGGCGACGTCGTGCGTGAGCACCACCCGGGAGTTGGCCCCGATCCGGCTCAGCACCGTGAGCAGCACCCCGCGCTCCAGCGACTGGGCCTCGTCCACGATCACGAACGCGTCGTGCAGCGACCGGCCGCGGATGTGCGTCAGCGGGAGCACCTCCAGCATGCCCCGGTCGAGCACCTCCTCGATCACCTCGGGCGAGGTGATCGCGCCGAGCGTGTCGTAGACCGCCTGCGCCCACGGGCCCATCTTCTCGCCCTCGGTGCCCGGCAGGTAGCCGAGCTCCTGGCCGCCGACGGCGTACAGGGGGCGGAAGACGACCACCTTGCGGTGCTGGCGGCGCTCCAGGACCGCCTCCAGGCCCGCGCAGAGCGCCAGCGCCGACTTGCCGGTGCCGGCCCGGCCGCCCAGCGAGACGATGCCGATCTCCGGGTCCATCAGCAGGTCCAGGGCGATGCGCTGCTCGGCCGAGCGGCCGTGCAGGCCGAAGACCTCGCGGTCGCCGCGGACCAGGCGGACGGACTTGTCCGGCGCGACCCTGGCGAGCGCCGATCCCTTGGCCGACAGCAGCCGCAGGCCGGTGTGCGCGGGCAGTTCCCTGCCCTCCTCCAGGTCCGCCGTGCCCTTGTCGAAGAGCGTCTCGACGTCCTCGGCCGTCACCTGCAGCTCGGCCATCCCGGTCCAGCCGGACTCGACCACCAGCTCGGCGCGGTACTCCTCGGCCGCCAGGCCGATCGAGGCCGCCTTGACCCGCATGGGCAGGTCTTTGGAGACCAGCACGACGTCGCAGCCCTCGGCCGCGAGCGAGCGCGCGACGGTCAGGATGCGCGTGTCGTTGTCGCCCAGGCGGAACCCGACGGGCAGGATGGACGGATCGCTGTGGTTGAGCTCAACCCTGATCGTTCCATCCCCTGTCGGCATCGGCTCGTCGAGCCTGCCGTGCTGAACCCGCAGGTCGTCGAGGTAGCGCAGGGCTTTCCTCGCGAAGTAGCCGAGCTCGGGATGGTGCCGCTTACCTTCCAGCTCCGTGATGACCACGATGGGAAGGACGACGTCATGCTCGGCGAAGCGCGTCAATGCCGCCGGGTCGGCCAGCAGGACCGAGGTGTCGAGCACGTACGTGCGCTTGGCCGGCTGGTGAGTAGGGTTGCTCGAGGACACTGCCACACGTTCTCCCCCGGGCGCCCATAGGTGCGGGCACCCTGCAGACGAGGTGGGAACCGGACCGGACCCGCGTCCCCGACCGCAACCTGCCGGCGGAGCCGGACTCCGGCCCCCCTCAGCAGATTTCGGTGCAAAGGCGGGCCCTCTCCGGGATGCCCGGCCTGTGGCCGGACACTTCCAACGTTACGTCCTGGATACCCGAATGTCGCATCAAGAACCGTAACGCCGGTGTCTCGCAGCGTAATCGCGCAGCGCCCGCAGGAAATCGACCCTGCGGAAGTCCGGCCAGTAAGCCTCGTGGAAGTAGAACTCGGAGTGAGCGCTCTGCCACAACATGAATCCGGACAGACGCTGCTCGCCCGACGTACGGATGAGGAGGTCCGGGTCGGGTTGGCCGCGAGTGTAGAGATGCTCCGCGATGTGTTCGACATCGAGGACCTCCACGAGGTCCTCGATGCTGGCGCCCTTACTCGCATGCTCCTGGAGGAGTGAGCGCACCGCATCGGCAATCTCACGTCTTCCTCCATACCCAACTGCAACGTTCACAATCAGGCCCGGACGGTGTGATGACGCTTCTTTTGCGTTTTTCAGGACATTGGCCGTCCGGTCGGGGAGGAGGTCGAGTGCGCCCACCGGGCTGATCCGCCAGCCCTCGTCCACGAGCTCCTGGACCACGTCCTCGATGATGCGCAGCAGCGGCTCAAGCTCCTCGCGCGGCCGGTTGAGGTTGTCGTTGGACAACATCCAGACGGTGACGACCTCGACGCCCGTCTCCCGGCACCAGCCGAGCAGCTCCGATATCTTGTCCGCGCCCTTGCGGTGGCCGGTGGCCACGTCGCGCATGCCCATGGCACGCGCCCAGCGGCGGTTGCCGTCGATGATGACCCCGACATGCCGGGGAACGCTGTCCTTGGACAGCTTGGTCTCCAGCCGGTGTTCGTACAGCCGGTAGACCAGGTCGCGCAGGCCCACGGAGTGCCTCCCCAGCGGTGCTGTGCCTTTGGTCGAATGACCCAACAGGCAATTATCACCGCGTTTCGCCCGTGCCTGCTCCCCCAATGGGATTCCTGGCGAGATCTCTTCCGCCGAGGCACCCCTCGGCCTCATGGACCAGTTCGCGGACGAACTCGGACAACTCCGCGGACGTCAGGACGGCCCTCATGCCCACGCCGGTGGCCCCCCACGCCTCGACGTAGGCCCTGCGGGTCAGCCGCCACTGACCCGGCGCGGGCTGCCAGATGGGGATGGTGCGCAGCTGGCAGCGCAGCTCGCCGCCGCCCACCAGCCCCGAGCGGGTGCGGTAGCGGAAGGAGAACAGCTCGCTCTCCGGCTCCTCGTCGGGGAAGCGGTCGTCGGGGTCGTTCCACCGCCTGGCCGCCCCCCTTCCCTGCCGCGCCTCGTCGACCCCGCGCGCCAGGCGCGCGAGCAGCCAGCCGCACCGCTCCCCCACGCTGCCGTACGGCGTGCCGTCGCGATGAAGCTCAAGGGTGATCTCGTACGGCGTGCCGACGGTGTCCGTGCACGCTACAGGCGTGACGGTCAGGTACGATCCATCGACACAGCGTAGTCCCCCCACGCCCTTCCCCGTTTCCGGCCCCAAGTCAGCTAAACCCGTAGAAACCCCTGGCTGTGTCCCCGAGGACCAGGTCCCGGTCGGTTCCGCCGAGCAGCGCGCCGGTGACCTCCCAGACCGTCCGGTAGTCGGCCGCCTGCAGGGCCACCGGCCAGTCGCTGCCGGCCATCAGCCGGTCCGGGCCGAACAGCTCGACGGCGTGCTCCACGTACGGCCGCAGGTCCTCCACCGTCCAGTTCCGGTGGTCGGCCTCGGTGACCAGGCCGGAGACCTTGGCGTACACGTTGGGGAAGCGGGACGCGCGAGCCAGCCCGCCGGCCCACGGCTCCCACTCGTGGTCCCTGATGCGCGGCTTGGAGAGGTGGTCGATGACGATCTTCAGGGACGGGTGCCGTCCGGCCAGCGTGACCACGTGGTCGAGATGCCTGGGCAGCAGCGAGACCACGTCGAACGTCAGCCCGGCCGCCGCGAGCAGGCCCAGCGACTCCAGCACCTCGTCGCGGACCAGCCAGTCGGGATCGGGCTCGTCGTGGATCAGGTGCCGGACGCCGCGGAACTTCGGATGGGCGGCGTACCGGGCGATCGCCTCGGCGGCCTCGTCCGGGCGCAGCAGCGGGATCCATCCGACCACCGCGCCGACGAAGTCGTGGGCGTCGGCCAGGGCCAGCAGGGCGTCGGTCTCGGCGTAGGAGTCGGCGGCCTGCACCAGCACCGTCCGGTCCACACCGGCCCGCGCCAGCTCGGGGGCCAGGTCGTGCGGCGCGTAGGTCCGGTAGAGCACGCCCGCCTCGGGGGTGAGCCAGGGGTAGTCGCCGGTTTCGAGGTCCCAGAAGTGCTGGTGCGCATCGACAATCACCCCCCAAACCTAGGATGTCTCGATCTTTCAGAGCAAGGGGTGCCAGCCGTGCTGACGCCAGCCCGGCGGCTGGTGCCACTCGGTCCAGCCGAAGCCGGTGCCGCCGTCGTCGGACGCCAGCTCGCACAGCGCCCTCGGGAACTCGGCCACCGCCCCCTCGGGCGAGACCAGCGTCACGGGGGCGAACGCGACCGGCCGCACGGTCACCGCACGGCCCGGGAAGCTCAGCAGCGTCTCCGCCGGGCGGTCGCCGTCGAACCGGGTGCCGGCCGTGAAGCCGTCCGCGTGCTCGATCCCGCCGCCGGGCGGCACCGTGAACGCCGGCCACGGCAGCGGCATGCCCAGGTTGACCTGGGTGCCGTGCAGGTGGGTGCCGTCGGAGAGCCGGCCGCTGCTCCACGTCCAGGAGAGCGACCACCAGTCCCTGACGCCCCAGCTGTGGTCGCGCTCGCCGTGGCCATGGAAGGGGCGGCCGTCGACCGTCCCGGTCACCTCGCAGGGGACCTCGTAGCGGGGGGTGAGCTGGTAGCCGTACACGCCGCCGCGGGTGTGCCATTCGAGGTCGAGCGACAGGCCGGGGGCGGCCAGGCGCAGCCGCGCGGTGCGCAGCGGGTCGGGCGCGGCCAGGTCGGCCTCGTAGGCGTCGGCGGACATCGTCAGGCCGGTCGGCGGGGCCTCGTGGTCGGTGATCTCCACCAGGTCGCCGCCGCGCCGGACGAGCCGGGCCCAGAACCAGGTGCGCTTCCAGTTGGGGTAGAGCCCGATGCGGACGTATCCGCCCAGTTCACCGTCGTCGGACACGAAGTCGAGGTAGTAGGACTCGTTCCACAGCGGGTCGTCGCCCGGCCGGTGGAGCTGCTCGTCCTGCTCGCCGAGGGGCCAGTCGCCCATGTTGACGATGCGCATGCCCGGACCGCCTCCCAAGCGCTTGCTACGAAACAAGCCTAGCGGGGATCCCGGCGGAACACGAAGAACAGGCGAGCCCATCCGCGCGGCTTCCCGGCCGGCATGAGGCCGCGGGCGCGCAGCCAGGCGGCGAAGTCGTCGGCGTCGGCCCGGTAGCCGGGCGGCGGGACGGCACGGGCCGCCGCGTAGGCGGCGAACTCCGCGGCCAGGGCGGGCCCGGCGGCACGGGCGGCGTCCGGGCGGAGCCTGGCCACCACGCCGCGCCGCTTGGCGACCAGGGCGGACGCCTGCACGCGCAGCCGTCCGGTGTCGAAGCCCGCCGGCGGATCCGCCCCGGTCACCAGGCACGCGACGACCCGCCCCTGCGCCTCCGCCAGCCGCGCCCGCGCCTCCTCACTCACCGCGCCCGCCCACGGCCTGCTCCACTGAGGACATGGCGGCCCGGATGCGGGCCAGTTCGCCGGCGAGCGCGGCGTCGCCCGGGTAGTCGTCGTCCCACTCCAGCAGCACCCCGGGCGGCCTGGTCCGGGCGCACAGCTCGGTCAGCAGGCCGAGGACGGCCGGCGGCACGGCGGCGGTGTGCGTGTCGTGCCAGATGCCGTGGTGCTCGTGCCCACCGGCCACGTGCACGTACGCCAGGTGCTCCAGCGGCAGCGCGTCCAGCGCGTCCACGGCCGACAGCCCCAGGTTGACCTGGGCGGCGTACAGGTTGGCGACGTCCACCAGCAGCCCCACCCCGGTACGTTCCACCACCTCGGCCAGGAAGCGGGCCTCGGTCAGCTCGTCGTCCGGCCAGCCGAAGATCGCCGCCACGTTCTCCAGGGCCAGCGGCACGGGCAGCGCCTCCTGGGCCAGCCGCACGTTCTCCACGACGATCTCCAGCGACTCCCGCGTCCGCGGCACCGGAAGCAGGTGCCCCGCCTCCACGCCGCCCCCGCGGACGAACGCCAGGTGCTCGCTGACCAGCGGCGAGTCCAGGGCCCGCGCGCAGGCCGCGAGGTGGGCGAGCCGGGCCGGGTCCGGCGGCTCGGCGCCGCCGACCCCGAGCGAGACGCCGTGCGGGATCACCGGCACGCCCCTGGCCCGCAGCACGCGCAGCGACTCGGGCAGGTCGCCGGGGTCGATGTTCTCGGCCACCACCTCGACGAACCCGACGCCCGCCATCCGCTCGATCGTCAGGTCGAGCTCGGGCCGCCATCCGATGCCCACCCCCAGGTCCGGCAGGTCCGGCATGTCAGCTCCCTCCGCCGCCGCAGCCGCCCCCGCAGCCGCCGCCTCCGCAGCCGCTCCCGCCGCCGCACCCCGCCGTGCCGCAACCGCCCGCGCCCGCGCTGTGCGACTGGTCGCCGGCACGCCGCCGCCTGGTGGCGACCGTACGGGCCGGGGAGCCGTCGAGCGCGAGGACCAGGTTGGCGTCGTTCAGCTCGCCGAGGCCGTACAGCGCGACGGCCACCGGGCCCGCGGACGTGCCCGGCGGGTGGTCCAGCTTGGCCCGGTCGAGCGCGGCCTGCCCGGAAGCGGTGAGATCGGTGGGGAACGTGCGCCGGTGTCCGGCGATGGCGGTCGGCGCGCCCACGACCGTCCCGGCCAGGACGCCGAGCGCGGCCAGGGGAAGCGGCGACGTGCCCTCGACGGCGACCGACAGCGCCTCCACGGCCGCCCCGGCGAGGGCCAGCACCGCCAGCACCCGTAACCGGACGATCAGCCGGTCCACCTGGGTGAAGGAGCCGGTGGGGTGGACGGCGCCGATCCTGCCCAGCCGGTGCCTGAGCCCGTCCATGGTCTCGCCCTGGCCCACGCGCTCCCTGATGGTGCTCGCCCACGCGCCGGGGTTGCGCTCGACCTCGTCCAGGACGGCGTCCTCGACCGGCTCGCCGGTGCTTCGCGCGCCGGCCACGTGGTGCACCCGTCCGTCGCGGGACACGCGTACGGCCCCCGAGGCCGCCAGCAGCCCGACGGCGGTGTCGGCGACGCGCCTGGGGCCGCCCGCCAGGAAGGCCAGCTCGTAGGGGCCGAGATCGTGCGGCCGGAGCTCGACGGCGGCCCCCCGGATGGCGGCGTGCTCACGCCGGACCGCGAGAACGGTGACCCCGGCCGCCCCGGCCAGCGCCACCGCGAGGATGAGAAGGAACAGATCCATACGCCCTCCCCTCGTGCGGCCCGTCGGGCCGCGTACCGGGAAGACGTATAAGGCAGGCATAAAGGTTCCGGGGGTGATCAGGACGCACCCGCGCGGTGCGGCGGCCAGCACCGCCGCACCGCGCGCGCCCGCTCAGCCGAGCCGGTCGAGCAGGGCGTCGTACTCGTCCCACAGTTCCTTCGGCAGGTGGTCGCCGAACTTCTCGAAGTGGGCCGGGATCAGGGCCGCCTCCTCGCGCCACACGTCGCGGTCGACCGACAGCAACGTGCGCAGGTCCTCCTCGGGCAGGTCGAGGCCGTCGGTGTCGAGCTCGGCGGGCAGCAGGCCGATCGCCGTGGGGTTCGCCTTGGCCTCGCCGTTGAGGCGCTCGACGATCCACTTGAGCACGCGGCTGTTCTCGCCGAAGCCGGGCCAGATGAACTTGCCCTCGTCGTTCTTCCTGAACCAGTTGACGTAGTAGATGCGCGGCAGCTTCGCGCCCTTGACCCGGCCGATGTCCAGCCAGTGGCCGAAGTAGTCGCCCATGTTGTAGCCGCAGAACGGCAGCATGGCGAACGGGTCGTAGCGCAGCTCGCCCACCTTGCCCTCGGCCGCGGCGGTCTTCTCGGAGGCGACGTTGGCTCCGAGGAAGACGCCGTGCTCCCAGCTCAGCGACTCCGTGACCAGAGGCACGGCGGTGGCGCGGCGGCCGCCGAAGAGAATCGCCGAGATGGGCACGCCCTTGGGGTCCTGCCACTCCGGTGCGATGGTCGGGCACTGGGAGGCGGGTGTGGTGAAGCGGGCGTTCGGGTGGGCGGCGGGCTCGTCGCTGTCGGGCGTCCAGGAGCGGCCCTTCCAGTCGGTCAGGTGCGCCGGGGGCTCCTCGGTGAGCCCCTCCCACCACACGTCACCGTCGTCGGTCAGGGCGACGTTGGTGAAGATGCTGTTGCCCCAGAGGGTCTTGATCGCGTTGGCGTTGGTCACCTGGCCGGTGCCGGGCGCGACGCCGAAGAAGCCGGCCTCCGGGTTGATGGCGTACAGGCGGCCGTCGTCGCCGAAGCGCATCCAGGCGATGTCGTCGCCGATCGTCTCGACCTTCCAGCCCGGGATCGTGGGCTGGAGCATGGCCAGGTTCGTCTTGCCGCACGCGCTCGGGAAGGCGGCGGCGACGTAACGGGTCTCGCCGTCGGGCGGCGTGAGCTTGAGGATGAGCATGTGCTCGGCCAGCCAGCCCTCGTCGCGGGCCATGACGCTGGCGATGCGCAGCGCGTAGCACTTCTTCCCCAGCAGCGCGTTGCCGCCGTAGCCCGAGCCGTAGGACCAGATCTCACGGGTCTCGGGGAAGTGGCTGATGTACTTGGTGGAGCTGCACGGCCAGGCCACGTCGTGCTGGCCCGGCCGCAGCGGGGCGCCGACGGAGTGGACGGCCTTGACGAAGCCGCCGCGCTGCTCGATCAGGCGCAGGGCCCGGTCGCCCATGCGCGTCATGATCCGCATCGACACGGCCACGTACGCGGAGTCGGTGATCTCGACGCCGAGCTGCGAGATCTCGCCGCCGAGCGGGCCCATGCAGAACGGGACGACGTACATGGTGCGGCCGCGCATGCAGCCCGCGAAGAGCTCGGAGAAGGTCTCGCGCATCTGCGCTGGAGCGATCCAGTTGTTGGTCGGGCCTGCATCCTCCTCGCGCTCCGAGCAGATGTAGGTACGGTCCTCGACCCGCGCCACGTCGCTGGGATCGGACTTGGCGTAGAAGCTGTTCGGGCGCGCGGCGAGCCGGGTGAGCGTGCCCTGCTCGACGAGGAGGTTGGTCAGGCGCGTCCACTCCTCCTCCGAGCCGTCGCACCACTCGATCCGGTCGGGCTGGGTCAGGGCTGCGATCTCGTTCACCCACGCGACCAATTCGCGATTGCTCGTCGGCGCGGGCACTTCCACGGAAACGGACACGACTGTGACTCCTCCACTCTCTCAGGGCCCAGACATCATTAACGACGAAGGCGCATGAAGGCCAATTGGCATAGACCTATTGGCGCGACCGTCGTCGCAGGCAGCGGCCCTGACGATCCGGGGAGCCTACCCAGGTCTCCGAGATTTAAAAGAGGAATTTCGCGGAGCCCGTCCAGGCCAATTCGCGTGGTCTAAACCAATTACCGAAGTGGTTTAGTCCAATTTCCGGAGCCGTTTCCGCCGGTGTTCTCAGGAATTGACGTCGGGGCCCGCGTTGCGCACTCTGTCGACGTGCTGGAGGGCGTCGCGCAGCTCGGCCAGCCAGGTGTCGGTGTTCTTGCCGACCAGGCGCACGCACCAGGCGAGCGCGTCGCTGCGGCTCCTGGCCACCCCGGCGGCGACCAGCGTGTCGAGCACCTGACGCTCCGACTGACGCAGACGCGTCATCACGGGCACGGACAGTGTGGTGAACATCACAGTCTCGCCCCCGCACCGCACGCCCCAGGAGATCTTCTGGCGGAAGCGGCGCTCCGCCTCACGGGCGATCTCGATCCGCCGCTCGCGGGTCTCCTCCCTGAACCGGCGGGCCAGCCCCTCGATGAGGGCGAGACGCTCGGCCTCGGGGGTGTCGTCGGGCGGATCGGGCAGCGTGCCGAGCACCGCGATCTCCTCGCGGTCACGGACGATCTCGGGGGCCCCGGTGAACCACCCCTCGGGGAGCCGGCCGGTGAACCAGCCGCGTACCTGCGCGCCCATCTCTTCTGTTGACATGTAATCACGATTACACAGTTGCGCGCGAAATGCACGAGCCGAACCCACGGTTCGTGCCGAAGGTTCGTTCAGCGGACGCGGGCGGCCGCGACAGGGCTGACCCGGACGACGCCGGCCAGGTTCCGGGTGCTCAACGGAGAGATCTTGACGACGTCACCGGTACGCGGCGCCTGCAGCACCTTCCCGTTGCCCCAGTAGATCGCCACGTGCGAGATGTAACCCGGGTTCGTCGGGTCGTTGCGCCAGAAGATCAGGTCGCCCGGTTGCGCCTGTGCCAGCGGCACCTGGGGCCCGGCCACCCACTGCTGGTGGGTCACCCGCGGCATCCGTACGCCCGCCTGCCCGTACGCCCACTGCACCAGCCCCGAGCAGTCGAACGTGTCGGGCCCCTCGGCCCCCCACACGTACGGCCGGCCCAGCTTGGACACCGCGGCCTTCAGCGCCGCCGTGAGCTGTTCCACGGTCATGAACGACCCGGACGGCCAGTTCTTCGGGGTGTCGGCCCTGGGCCGCGGCTGGACGGGGTTGACGGTGGCCACCTGCGTGCCCTTGGGCATCGCGGCCAGGATGGCCCTGCGCAGCGCGTCGGAGTTCGTGCCCGGGGCGCTGACGATGAGCGCGTTGTCGCGCGGGAGGCGCAGCCGGCGCCCGGTCTCCTTGGACACGACCGCGTCGACCGCGCCGAACCCGGTGGTGGCGTACGCGCCGATGCGCAGCGGCCCGGCCGGCCCGCTCACGCGGCTGTGCAGCGCGAGCCCGCCGTCGTTGCCCAGCACGAACGAGACCGCCACGTCGCCGGAGGCCACGTTCTGCCACAGGGCGTCCGACGACGCCGTCACCTTGGGGGTGTAGGCCCGGAACGTGGACGGGTTCACCGCGAGCGTCTGCACCCGCTTGCCGTCGAGCGAGATCGAGGCCGCGTCGGCCAGCTCAAGGGCCCGTACGCCGCGCAGCCTGGCCACCTTGCGCAGCAGGTCGTCCGTGAACGGCTTGCGGGTGAGCACGAAGAGGTGGGGTTTGCGCAGCTTGCTCAGCGGCGCCACCGGCTGCTGCTCGGCACGGGACTCGGCCATGAGCGTCTGCTTCGGCACCGGTCGCGCCCGCACCACCTCGACCGGCGCCTGCTCCTCCCCCGTCTGGACCAGCACCAGCACGTCGGTGGTGAGCACGGCCACCAGCATCACCACGATGAAGGGGATGAGCCTGGATAAGTCTCGCCGTTTCCGCGTCTTCACCAGGAAGCTGAGGTCCTGCGCGATTCCGGGCGAACGCGAAAACGCCGCCGGGCCGACGTGGGCCCGGCGGTCAGGATCTGCGGGGGTCAGTTGCCGATGTACGGCACAGCCTCGAGGATCTCGACGGTGTTCTGGCGGCCGTTGGGCATCGAGTACGTCGCCTTCTCACCGATCTTCTTGCCGTTGATCGCCGAGCCGAGCGGCGACTTGGGCGAGTAGACGTCGATCGGCGCTCCGCTCTCCTCGCGGGAGGCGAGCAGGAAGGTGACCTCGTCGTCGTCGCCGACGAACCGGATCGTCACGGTCATGCCGGGGCCGACCACGCCTTCGGTCTTGGGGGCCTCTCCGACCTTGGCGTTGTCGAGGATCTGGCGGAGGTGGAAGATCCGGGCCTCCATCTTGCCCTGCTCGTCCTTGGCGGCGTGGTAGCCGCCGTTCTCCTTCAGGTCGCCCTCCTCACGGGCGGCCTCGATCTTCTTGGCGATGTCGACGCGCCCGGGGCCAGAGAGATATTCGTACTCCGCCTTCAGGCGGTCGTACGCCTCCTGCGTCAGCCATGTGACGTTCTCATCGCGAGAGTCGGCCACGGGTTCTCCTTGCTTGCCTAGGGGGCCCTGAGATCACTTGAGGATGTGGACGGTCGAATTGCGAAAGGCTAACAACTCAACCGACCGGACGCTTCCCCAAATGTCTCACTATACGAGATTGCAGTACTGGATGTGGACGGAAGTGGCCTGACCACTGGTGTCGAGGCTCTCCTTGAGCTGCTTACTACCCTCACCAGCCGGGATTCTTACTTCCTTGCTACCGACTTCCGCGTGGTAGACGTCCAGTGCCCTGATCCGGCAGACGGCCACTCTATCGTCGGGCTTGTACACCTCGAAGGTGATCTCCGCGCGCCCGGGCGCGTCGATGCTGAACGAGACGACCTGCGCCGGGGCCTCCGAGCCGCCGCCGGCCGTCATCGACCACATCACCCATCCCCAGCCACCGGCGACGATGGCCACCAGCACGCCGATCACGACATGCACGACCAGCCGGCCGCCTCTCTTCGGACGGTCGGGGAAGTCGTCGGGTGTGCCGAGAACGGGTCCGTTCCCGACATCTTCGGTGACCATGGCGGAATCTCCCTGCACTCCCTGAGCGTTATCCGAGACAATTGTCGCCCGCGGGGGGCGTGCCCTCGCGACCGCCCAGCAGAAACTAACCTCTCTGGACGAGTGACCGGTCCTCCACCGAGGAGACCCTGTGAGGAGAACGCGCCCGTGAGTGCACCCCTGAGGTTGATGGCAGTCCACGCCCACCCCGACGACGAGTCGAGCAAGGGCGCCGCCACGATGGCGCGTTACGTGCGCGAAGGCGTGGAAGTGCTGGTCTGTACCCTCACGGGCGGTGAGCGGGGTTCCGTGCTCAACCCGAAGATGGACCGGCCCGAGATCGTGGCCAACATCGGCGAGGTGCGCAGGGCGGAGATGGAGCGGGCCCGCGAGATCCTCGGGGTCCAGCAGCGTTTCATGGGCTTTGTCGACTCCGGCCTGCCGGAGAGCGAGGAGGAGGAGCTGCCCGAGGGCTGCTTCGCCGTGCAGAAGCTTGAGGACGCCACCGCCCCGCTGGTGGCCGCCGTGCGCGAGTTCCGCCCGCACGTGATCATCACGTACGACGACGACGGCGGCTACCCGCACCCCGACCACATCATGACCAACAAGGTCTCCGTCGAGGCGTTCGAGGCGGCCGGCGACCCCGACCGCTACCCCGGCACCGGCGACCCGTGGCAGCCGATGAAGCTCTACTACCAGATGGGCTTCACCAAGGAGCGCTTCGAGGCGCTGCACGAGGCCATGACCGAACGCGGGCTCGGCTCCCCGTACTCCGACTGGATCTCCCGCTGGGAGGACCGGCCCGCCAAGTGGCCGGTGACGACGCGGGTGCCGTGCGGCGAGTACTTCCAGATCCGCGACGAGGCGCTGCTCGCGCACGCCACCCAGGTCGACCCCGACGGCTTCTGGTTCGTCTGCCCGCGCGAGCTGCAGCAGGAGATCTGGCCGACCGAGGACTACCACCTGGCGCGCTCGCTCGTCGACACCGAGCTGCCCGAGGACGACCTGTTCGCCGGCATCCACGCCGAGGACGTCTCACCCGCCTGCCACTGACCGGACCACGGCATACGGGTGGCAGACTGAAGGTGTGACAGTTCTCGCAGCTGGTGATGTCAGTCCGGGTCTGCTCGGCTTCACCGTCGTCGCCCTCATCGGGCTGGCCCTCTACATCCTGATCAAGTCGATGAACAAGCAGATGTCGAAGATCCAGGTTCCGCACGAGGGCGACACGGACAAGAAAGCCGAATAGATGCCGATCGAAGTTGTCGACAACTCGACGGAGTGCCGCTTCGAGGTCCTCGTCGACGGCAAGGTCGCCGGGTTCGCCGACTATCGACTGCTGCCCACCAAAGTCGTCTTCACGCACACCGAGGTGCTGCCCGCCTACGAGGGCCAGGGCCTGGCGAGCAGGCTCGTCGACTACGCGCTGCGCACGAGCATCGACACCGGGCTGCGCATCGTGCCGCTGTGCCCCTACGTGGCCCGCTACATCGAGCGTCACCCCGAGTTCAAGGAGTACAGCGACCCGTCAGTCGCGGGGTGACCAGGCGCGTTCCAGGGCCTTGGGCAGGCCCCACCAGCCGAGCGGGGTCAGCACCTCGTCGGCGTCCACGATGCCCAGGTAGGTCCACAGGCTGACCACCGAGGTGAACAGGCCCTCGGTGGCGTCGAGGTCGTCGTCGTCCTGCTCGCCCGACTCGATGTCGCCCGACTCGGCGATGAGCCTGGCCAGGCGTTCCGGCGAGGCCAGCACCCCGGGCCCCATGCGGGCCAGCGCCGCCACCGCGGCCAGCCAGTCGGCGTGCTGGATCGCGCACAGATTGGCCAGTGCGGTGTCCTCGTGGCCGAGCTCCCCCTCCAGGTCGGCGAACTCCTCCGGCACGTCGTCGTCCTCCGACAGGTCGGAGATCGGCCCGGCCACGCCCGCCGCCACCGCCAGCCACAACTCCCGGTCGTCGCCCGGCATCGGCCGGTCGTCGAACCCGGCGCAGGCGCGCAGCACGTTCGCGGGGTAGCCGGGCAGGTCCAGCAGCACGCGCAGGCGCGCGGCGGCCAGCTCCAGCTCGACCAGCGGCAGCTCGGGCGCCTTGGGCAGCTCGCCGACGATGCGGCGCAGCTCCGACAGCGCGAACGCCTCCTCCTCGTCGAGGGCGGCGAACAGCTCCTCGTCCTGCTCGTCGCTGACCGCGAAGCCGGGCACCCGGCCGTCGGGCAGCGGCGTGGCCAGCCAGTGCTCCTGGAGCTCCTCGTACGCCCGGCGGGCGGCGTGGTCACCCCGGGCCAGCGCGTCCGGATCGATCTCGCCGGCGCCGACGCGCTCCTCCAGGAAGGAGACCATGCGCTCGAACATCTCGGCCGCGACCGGACCGCGCTCGTCCTCCTCGGGCCAGACGAAGTAGCTGGGCGTCATGAGGATCGGCTCGGTGCCGGTGGACTCGACCCAGCGCTGCACGTCGCCGACGGTGGCCACGCCCGCCTCGATGGAGCTGAGCGTGGCCTTGGCGGAGTCCCAGAACGGCTGCGAGAGCGGGTTGCCCGCCGACACCATGGCCCGCCGCAGATCGGGCAGCGCCACCAGCGCCACGCCCGAGGGCACGGCCAGCAGCGCGCGGGCGACGTCCCTGCGCGTGACGGCGACCGGCGGGCGTCCGGCGTGGGCGCAGACGTAGTCGATGTCCACGCCCGTAACCTACGCCGTCCGCCCCGCCCGAGTCAGCCGCGGGGGTGGCGGCCCGGCCCCGGGGACGCGGTTTAGGGTGAGCGGGGGAGGTCCTGATGAACCGGTTGAACGACGCCACGAGCCCATACCTGCTGCAGCACGCGGGCAATCCCGTCGATTGGCACCCGTGGGGCGAGGAGGCGTTCGCCGAGGCCCGGCGCCGGGACGTGCCGCTGCTGATCAGCGTGGGCTACTCGGCGTGCCATTGGTGCCACGTGATGGCCCACGAGAGCTTCGAGGACGCCGACACGGCCGCCCTCATGAACGAGCACTTCGTCAACGTCAAGGTCGACCGCGAGGAGCGGCCCGACGTCGACGCCGTCTACATGACCGCCACCCAGGCCATGACCCAGCAGGGCGGCTGGCCGATGACGGTGTTCGCCACGCCCGACGGCCATCCGTTCTACTGCGGCACGTACTTCCCGCGGCCCCACTTCCGGCGCCTGCTGGCCGAGATCCACCGGGTGTGGACCGGCGACCGGGAGTCGGTGCTGACGCAGGGGACCAAGGTGGTCGAGGCGCTCAACGAGAACACCGCGTTCCCGCGCGGCGCCGCTCCGCAGGCGGAGACGCTGGAGCGGGCCGTCGCCAACCTGCGGGAGTCGTTCGACCCGGTCAACGGCGGGTTCGGCGGCGCGCCGAAGTTCCCGCCGTCGATGGTCCTGGAGTTCCTGCTGCGCTCCGGCGAGCGCGAGATGAGCGGCCGGACGCTCGGGTCCATGGCCCGCGGCGGCATCTACGACCAGCTCGGCGGCGGTTTCGCGCGGTACAGCGTCGACGCCGAGTGGGTGGTCCCGCACTTCGAGAAGATGCTCTACGACAACGCCCTGCTGCTGCGGGTGTACACCCACTGGTGGAAGGCGGGCGGCGGCGACCTGGCCCGCCGGGTGGCGCTGGAGACGGCCGGCTGGATGCTGCGCGAGCTGCGTACGCCCGAGGGCGGCTTCGCCTCGGCCCTCGACGCCGACAGCGAGGGCGTGGAGGGCAAGTTCTACGTCTGGACGCCCGAGGAGCTGCGCGAGGTCCTGGGGGACGACGACGGCCGCTGGGCCACCGGGCTGTTCGACGTCACCGGCACGTTCGAGCACGGCACGTCGGTGCTCCAGCTCCCGCGCGACCCCGAGGACCAGGTGCGGTACGCCGGCGTGCGCGGCAGGCTGCTGGCGGCCAGGGAGCTGCGGGTGCGGCCGGGCCGCGACGACAAGGTCGTGGCCTCCTGGAACGGCCTGGCCGTCGCGGCGCTGGCGGAGGCCGGCGTGGTGTTCGAGCGCCCCGACCTGGTCGAGGCCGCCACGGCGGCGGCCGAGCTGCTCGCGGACGTGCACACGACCGGCGGGCGGCTGCTGCGCACCTCCCGCGACGGGCGCGCGGGCGCCAACGCGGGCGTGCTGGAGGACTACGCGAACGTGGCCGAGGGCCTGATCTCCCTCTACGGCGTGACCGGCGCGACGAAATGGCTCCGCCTGGCCGGGACACTGCTCGACACGGTCCTCGACCGTTTCTCCGACGGCTCCGGCGGCTTCTACGACACCGCTGACGACGCCGAACGGCTGTTCCAGCGCCCACAGGACCCCACCGACAACGCCACGCCCTCCGGCCAGTACGCGGCCGCTGGGGCCCTGCTCTCCTACGCCGCGCTGACCGGCTCGGCCAGGCACCGGGAGGCCGCCGAGGCCGCGCTCGCCACGGTGTCGGTGCTGGCCGACCGGCACGCCAGGTTCGCCGGCTGGGGGCTGGCCGTGGTCCGCGCGGCGCTCGACGGCCCCGTGGAGGTGGCGGTCGTCGGCAGCCCCGCCGACCCGCGTACGGCCGCCCTGCACCGGGAGGCGCTGCTGGCCGACGTGCCGGGCCTGGTGGTCGCGCCCGGCGACGGCGAGGCCGACGGGGAGCCGTTCCCGGCGCTGCTGGAGGGGCGCGGGCCGATCGGGGGCGCGCCGGCCGCCTACGTGTGCAGGGGGTTCACCTGCCGGCTGCCGGTCACCACCGTGGAGGAGCTGCGGGCCCAGCTAGCCGGTGCCTGACGGCCGGCCCAGGTTGTCGCGCTGGGTGTCACGGCCCTCGTCCGGGGGCCCCAGAGGCTGGTCTGAGGGCGCCGTGGGGGCGTCCTGGGGGCGTTCGTCCTGCCGGCCGGTCCTGCCGTTGTCGCCCGAGCCGTCGTCGGTGGGCGCCTCGGTGACCGCCGGGTCGCCGAAGGGCTGCTGCTCGGTGGGGCCTGAGTCGGGGTTGTCCCACTCGTTCTGGTCGGCGGGCGGCGGCGACTGCTGGTCGCGGACGTCGCGGCCGCGGTCGGGCGGCGAGTAGGAGGACTCGTAGCCGTACTGGGAGGGCTCGGGGAACTCCTCGACGGGCTCGCCGGCCATGGCCTCGGTCATGAACGCCCGCCAGACCTGCGCCGGGAGCTGGCCGCCGAACTGCGTGCCGTAGCCGGGGATGGTGACGGTCTCGTCGTCGCTGCGGAACATGTTCACGGCGACGGCGAGCTGCGGGACGAACCCGTTGAACCAGACGTTCTTGGAGTCGTCGGTGGTGCCGGTCTTTCCGGCGACCGGACGGTCGTAGAGGCGGGCGGCGGTGCCGGTGCCGTACTTGACGACCTGCTGCATCGCGTAGACGGTGTCGGCGGCGGCCTGCTCCTCCACCACCTTCGTGGCGACGGGCTTGACCGTCTTCTTCTCGCCCTTGCCGTCGGTCACCGACCGCACCACGTGCGCCTCCATGTGCACGCCCTTGTTGGCGAAGGTGGAGAAGCCCGAGGCGTTCTGGACGGCGCTGACCGAGGACACGCCGAGCGGGAAGGTCGCGTACGCCTGCTGCCCCTGCAACTGCTCCTTGGGGATGCCCGCGGCCTCGGCGACGGCCGCGACCTTGTCCAGGCCGACCTTCTGGCCGAGGTCGACGAAGGCCGTGTTGACGGAGTTCTGGGTGGCGCTGACCAGGTTGATCTGGCCGTAGGAGCGGCCGCTGTCGTTGGGGATGGGCTTGTCGGCCGAGGCCACGCGCAGCGGCGAGTTGCCGTCGACCCTGGTGGACAGGTCGAAGCCGTTGTCGAGCGCGGCGGCCAGCGTGTACGGCTTGAACGTCGAGCCCGCCATCCGCTTGGCCGAGAACGCGTTGTCGTAGTCGCCGACCTGGTCGTGGCGGCCGCCGTAGAAGGCGACGACCTCGCCGGTGGCCGGATCGACGGCGGCCAGCCCGGTGCGCACCTTCTTCGGCGTCGAGGCCGGGAGCACGTCCTTGACCGCCTGCTCGGCCGCCGTCATGAGCTTCTTGTCGAACGTCGTGACGATCTTCAGGCCGCCGCTGTTGATGGTCTCGTCGGAGTAGCCGCGCCGGTTGAGCTCGGCGGTGACCTGGTCGAGCATGTACTGGCCCTGGCCCTTGAGCTCGAACGGCTTCTTGGGCGCCTTGAGCGCCGGGAAACGCTCGGCGGCGGCCTGCTGACGCGACAGCGCGCCCGTCTGGCTCATGGCGTTGATCACGGCCTGCCACCGGGAGCGGGCCGCGGCGAGGTCGGCGCCCTCGGGGTCGGCGAACCGGCTGGGCTGCTGGATGACCGCCGCCAGGTAGGCGCCCTCGGCGACGGTGAGCTTGTCGACGTCCTTGCCGAAGTAGGCGCGGGCGGCCGACTGGACGCCGTTGGCGCCGCGGCCGAAGTAGATCGTGTTGAGGTACTGCTCCAGCACCCAGTCCTTCGACTTGGACTGGTCGACCTTCATCGCGATGAGGATCTCTTTGAACTTGCGGGTGACCGAGCGCTCCTGGCTGAGGCCGCTGTAGTAGTTGCGCACGAGCTGCTGGGTGATCGTGGAGCCGCCCTGGAGCTGCTGCCCGGTGACGGTGGACCAGACGGCCCGCGCGGTGCCCTTGAGCGAGACGCCGCCGTCGTTGTAGAACGAGCGGTTCTCGGCGGCGATGACCGCGTCGCGCACGTGTTTGGGCACCTTGGCCAGCTCGACGTTCCTGCGGTCGACGCCCTGCCGGGCGAGCACCGTCTTGGCGTCGCGGTAATAGATCACCGAGCCTTCGGCGGTGGCCGATTTCTGCGTGCTGTCGGGAATGGGAGTCATCGCCCACGCAATGGCGAAAAGACCGGCGAGCACGGCGATTCCGGCGCCGAAAGAGATCAACACTATTCGGAGTACGCGCCGTTTCCGCATGCCTTTTCCACCACCGCCCCGCATCCGAGACCCCCCTCCGAGACACCCTCGCCCAACCCCCGCCAGCTGGGCGAATGTCAAGGGTAAACGATCGATAACGGTGCCTCGTCCCTAAGCGATGGTACGTCTAGCGCCCCCCGCGGCGCGGAACATCGGCGACCAAAGGCAGCACTCGGTAAGGAACCGGTGTGTCGAGTGCGATGATCGAAGAAGTCCTGAGCACCCCCTGAACATCCACGATTTGGTCGATGACCCTTTGCAGATCGGCATTCGTCCGCGCGACCACCCGGCACAGCAGGTCCGCGCCGCCGGTGATGGTGTGCACCTCCAGCACCTCGGGGATGTGGGCCAGCCGGTGGGCGACCGGGTCGTGCCCGGAGACCTGCCTGATCTCCATGGTGACGAACGCCGTCACGTCGTAGCCGAGCGCCACGGGCGACACGTCGGGCCCGAACCCGGTGATCACACCCTTGGCCACCAGCCGGTCGAGCCTGGCCTGGACGGTGCCGCGGGCGACGCCGAGGCGGCGTGAGCACTCCAGCACACCCAGCCGGGGCTCGGCGGTCAGCAGCGAGATCAGCCGGGCGTCCAGTTCGTCGATCGTCATGCTGTACAAGTTCTCCGACTCTGACCTGAGATAGGTGGACAGATTGTGCACTCGTTCAAGTAACTGTTGCACAACTCGTCCAGCTAAATCGAGAGTTGGGGGTATGACTGATGTCTTTCCGGTTAACGGCATGGACGCCGTGGTGTTCGCCGTGGGCAACGCCCGGCAGGCCGCCCACTACTACTCGACCGCTTTCGGCATGCGACTGGTGGCCTACCGCGGGCCGGAGAACGGCAGCCGCGACGAGGTCGCCTACGTCCTGACCTCGGGCAGCGCCACCTTCGAGTTCAGGGCCTCGATCCGGCCCGGCACGGACGTGGCCAGGCACGTCGCCGAGCACGGCGACGGCGTGATCGACCTGGCCATCCAGGTGCCCGACGTGGAGGCCGGGTACGCCTACGCGGTCGCCCACGGGGCCACGGGCCTGGTGGAGCCGTACACGCTGGAGGACGAGCACGGCAAGGTGGTGATCGCGGCCATCGCCACCTACGGCGAGACGCGGCACACGCTCGTGGACAGGTCCAACTACGGGGGCGCGTACCTGCCCGGTTACGTGCCGGCCGAGCCGCTCGTCGCGCCGCCCGCGACGAAGACGGGACGCCTGTTCCAGGCGGTCGACCACTGCGTCGGCAACGTCGAGCTCGGCAAGATGGACGAGTGGGTGGAGTTCTACCGCAAGGTGATGGGCTTCACGAACATGGCCGAGTTCGTCGGCGACGACATCGCGACCGAGTACTCGGCGCTGATGTCCAAGGTCGTGGCCGACGGCACGCGGAAGGTCAAGTTCCCGCTGAACGAGCCGGCGATCAGCCGCAAGAAGTCGCAGATCGACGAGTACCTGGAGTTCTACGGCGGGCCGGGCGTGCAGCACATCGCCCTGGCCACCAACGACATCCTCACCACCGTCGACCACATGCGCGCGGCGGGCGTGCAGTTCCTCGACACGCCCGACTCCTACTACGACGACCCCGAGCTGCGCGAGCGCATCGGGCAGGTCAGGGCGCCGATCGAGGAGCTGAAGAAGCGCAAGATCCTGGTCGACCGCGACGAGGACGGCTACCTGCTGCAGATCTTCACGCAGCCGGTCCAGGACCGTCCCACGGTCTTCTTCGAGCTGATCGAGCGGCACGGGTCGCTCGGGTTCGGCAAGGGCAACTTCAAGGCCCTGTTCGAGGCGATCGAGCGCGAGCAGGAACGAAGGGGCAACCTTTAGTTTGTCCCGACTTAGTGGGGGTGATCTGGATTTCATGGGACCACCACCACTTTCAGGGCTGATGGGGCGCCGGCGGCGGGGAGCCGCCGGCGCCTCCGGCTCTTCCCCCTCCACGGTGACGAGTCGTCGGGAGCGCGTGACCCAGCGTAAGATTCCGGTCACGGGTTGAAGGGGGCTGGTTCACCTATGCGGATCAGAAGACGCGGCGCGGCCGTGCTGGTGGCGCTGATCAGCGTGCTCGCCTGCGCGCCCACCGACGAGCCGCCGCCCCGCTCGGCCGCCGGCCGCCACGCGGGCGCGCCGGGCATCGGCGACACCGACTTCCCTCAGGACGGCAACGGCGGCTACGACGTCGCCCACTACTCGCTGACCGTCGACTACACCCCGGCGACCAAGCGGCTCACCGGTCTGACGAAGATCCGCGCCAAGGCCACTCAAGACCTGTCGAGCTTCAACCTCGACCTCACCGGCCTCGACGTCGCCAAGGTCAGCGTCGACGGCTCGCCCGCGGGCTTCTCCCGCAAGGACGGCGAGCTGACCGTGACCCCGGCCGCGCGGCTCACCGCCGGCTCGCCGTTCACCGCCGAGATCTCCTACTCCGGCAGCCCCACGCCCGCCAAGGACACCGCCAACCTGGGCACCTACGGGTTCATCCCCACCGCCGACGGCGCGTTCGTGGCCTCCGAGCCCAACGGCTCCAAGACCTGGTTCCCCAGCAACGACCACCCGGCCGACAAGGCCACCTTCGACTTCACGGTCACCGTGCCCGCCGGCCTGACCGTCGTGGCCAACGGCGAGCAGAGCGCGTCCCCGTCCACCGCGGGCGGCCGCACCACCTACCGGTGGAGCGAGCGGCACCCGATGGCCACCTACCTCGCCACAGCGACGATCGGCAAGTTCGAGGTGCGTCAGGGCCGTTCGCCGGGCGGCATCCTGACGTACGCGGCCGTCGATCCGAAGTTCAAGACCGGCCTCGACCGCGTCTACAACGTCTCGGGCGAGATCACCGACTACTGGAGCACGGTCTTCGGCCCCTACCCGTTCTCCTCGACCGGCGCCGTGGTCGACGACTACTCGGCCGGCTACGCCCTGGAGAACCAGACCAAGCCCCTCTACGGCGGCTTCGACCCCGACGAGGGCATCATCGCCCACGAGCTGGCCCACCAGTGGTTCGGCGACAGCCTGACCATCAAGCGGTGGAAGGACCTGTGGCTCAACGAGGGCTTCGCGACGTACGCGGAGTGGCTGTGGTCGGAGCACCGGGGCAAGAAGACCGCCGACACCATCTTCAAGGACTTCTACAACCGCGGCGGCAAAGACCCGATGTGGTCCTACCCGCCGGGCCGGGCCAAACCCGGTGACCTGTTCAACGAGTCGGTCTACACGCGCGGCGGCATGGCGCTGCACGCCCTGCGCAAGGCGGTCGGCGACCCGACGTTCTTCAAGCTGCTCAAGACCTGGACCGCCGAACACCGCTACGGCAACGTCACCACGCGGCAGTTCGTCGACCTGTCCGAGCGGCTGTCCGGCAAGGATCTCGACCCGCTCTTCGACGCGTGGCTCTTCCAGCCGCGCCGCCCCACCCTCGCCTGACCTGCGCCGAAACGCTTCCCGTCGGCCGGACCAAGTACAGGTGTAAGGGCGAACGACGAAGGGAGCGAGGCCAGTGCGCCTCAACGAGGACCCGGCGGCCTTCGAGGCCTTCTACCGCCGCCATGTCGACGTCGTCATGCGGTTCGTGGTGCGGCGGGTGAGCGATCCTCACCTGGCCGCCGACCTGACCGCCGACGTCTTCCTGGCGGCCCTCGACTCGGCCCACACCTACGTGCCGGGCCGGGGCAGCCAGACCGCGTGGTTGTACGGCGTGGCCCGCAACGTGGTGTCGGCCCAGCTGCGCAGGTCGGCACGGGAAGCGCGGGCGGCCGGCCGGATCGCGGGGCGGCGGCTGATGGACGACGACGACCTCGTCCGGATGGAGGAGCGGATCGACGCCGAGCGCGGCATGCGCGGCGCCCTGGCGGCCATGGCGGGCCTGCCGGAGGGCGAACGCGCGGTGCTGGAGCTCGTGGCGATCGACCAGCTCACCGTCTCCGAGGCGGCCACCGCCCTGGGCATCAGGCAGGTGACCGCGCGGGTCCGCCTGCACCGGGCCAGACGCGCCCTGGAGAACGTCGCATCGCCGTCGGCCGTGTACGTGGAGGGACAGGCATGAACACTTTCGAGGAGCGGTTGCTGGGCGCGCTCAAGCACGAGATGGCGGCCGGGCCGGCGCAGGTCGGGGCTCCAGTCGGGGGCCAGGGCGGCACGCCGGTCGTCCGGCGGCCCCGGCGCAGGCTGGTGGGGCTGGCCGCGGCGGCCGGGGTCGCCGCGGTGGCGACGGTGGCGGCGACCGGCCTGTTCGGCGGGGCGCCGGCGTACGCCGTGACCGGGACGGCCGACGGCGGGGTGTCGGTGGAGATCAACGCCTTCCGTGACCCGGACGGGCTGGCGTCCGAGCTGGCCGCGGCGGGGGTCAAGGCGGTGGTGGACTACCTGCCGTACGGGCAGGTCTGCAAGGAGCCGCGGGGGCAGCACGGGACCGCCGAGGGGCGGTTCGAGGCGAGCATCGGCAGCAGCGGGAACGGGATCTCCTTCAAGATCCCGAAGGGACGCGTTCCCGCCGGGCAGACGCTCGTGCTGGCGGTCACCCTCGACAGGAGCGGGCCGGAGGCCCCTCCGGTCTCCACCTCGCTGCAGATCGTCACGGGCGCGGTGGCCCCCTGCGAGCCGACCGCGATGCCCGCCCCGCCCACGGACGGCCCCACCGACCGCTCCGGCACCGGCGACGGCACCGGCGAGGGCCCCAGCTGGCACACCGAACAGGGGTGACCTCCGGGCGGCCGGCGGCTCTTCCGCCCCCCGCCCGGCGCACGACCGCCCTCCCGGGCAGGCGGCGGCCTCCGCACCCTCGGCCCGCGCCCGCCCGGCGACCCTCCCGCGAGGGTCAGTCGCGGGAGGAGGTCCAGTAGGCGCCGCCGGCCAGGAGGAGGGCGGCGGCGCCTACCAGGCCGGCCTCCTGTCCGAGGGCGGCGGGCACGACCTTGAGGCGGCGGGCGAAGCCCATGCGGGCGTGGTCCCGCAGCGCCTCCTCCAGGGGGCCGAACAGCGGCTCGCCGGCCTGCGACAGGCCGCCGCCGATCGTCACCAGGTCCAGGTCGCACAGGTGGGTGGCGGAGGCGATCGCGATCCCGAGCGCCCGTCCGGCCCGCCGCATGGCCAGCACGGCCACGGGGTCCCCGGCGAGCGCGTCGGCCGCCAGCGCCCGCCCGGTGACCGCCCGGTCCTCCTGGTACGCCTCCCTGCCCTCGGACGCCTCCAAGGGCTCCGGGCCGCCCGTGGGGGTCCAGCCCTGGGCGAGGGCCCAGGTGGTGAGGGCGGGGCCGCGGGCGACCGCTTCCAGGCAGCCGTGGCCGCCGCAGCCGCAGCGGGGGCCGCCGTCCGGTTCGACCACGACGTGGCCGATGTGGCCGGCGTTGCCCGTGCCGCCGTTGACCAGGCGTCCGTCCAGGATCAGGCCGCCGCCGACGCCGGTGGAGACCACCATGCCCAGCATGTCGGCGCTTCCCTGGCCGGCGCCCTGCCAGTGTTCGGCGATGGCCAGGCAGATGGCGTCGTTGTGGAGGCGTACCGGTAAGCCGGGGAACCGGCCGGACAGCCGGGCGCGCAGCGGGAAGCCGCGCCAGGCGGGGATGTTGAGCGGCGAGACCTCGCCGTCGGGCCAGGTCATGGGCCCTCCGCAGCCCACGCCCACCCCTTCGGCGCGGGCCGACAAGGGGTCGATGAGGGTCGTGAGGGTGTGCCACAGCGTCTCGGCGTCGGCGTTCTGGGGTGTGGCGGCCCGCCGGGAGGTGACCACGGTGCCGTCAGGGGCCACCAGCCCGGCGGCCATCTTGGTGCCGCCGACGTCGATCGCCAGGATCACGACAGCTCCGGCTCCGCGGCGCTGGAGAAGACCAGCACGGAAGCCGTGAGCCCGTGCACGTGGTTGTGGCCGCCGACCGGCCCGACCTCGCCCGCGGCGAAGAAGCCCGCGACGCCGATCGGTCCCAGCGTGTCGCGCAGGGCGACCGGGTCGTGGTCGGCGGTGCCGAACATCGCCGAGCCCCGGCCGTTGCACGAGAACAGCAGCGCGCCGTCGACCTTGCCGAGCTCCTCGCGGTGGGCGTCGAGCAGGTCGTACAGGTCCTCGTCGGCGGTGGCCGCGTCCCTGACCTGGAAGCGCACGGTACGGCCGATCTCCACGATGTCCCCGATGGCCACGGCCTCGCGTTCGGGGTCGATGCCGATGACTCCCCTGATGAGGAAGTCGCCGCGTTCGTGGCGTTCGGCGTACTCGTCCATGGCCACGCCGATCTGCAGGCCGGCGGCGACCAGTTCGCGGTCGTCCTCGTCCAGCTCGCTGACGATGTCCTCCAGCCGGGCCAGCGCGGGCTGACCGGCCAGTTCGAGCAGCAGGTTCTCCTCCGAGGCCGTGACCACCATGCTGGGGCCGATCGGGCGGCAGCCCTGGCTGACCACCGTACTGATCTTGATCGGCCCGCTGAGCAGGACGCCGATCGCGCCCTCGGTGTAGATCTTGCCGTCCGCGAACAGCCGTACGGATCCCCTGCCCTGCAGCCCGTTGGCCAGGCCGCCGATCAGCGGCAGGTCGCCGAGCACGTCGACCGAACGCTCCACGAACGCGTCGGTCGGGAAGGTGTACGGGTCGGCCAGCAGGATCGCCACGTGGTCGTCCCCTGTGCGCTCGGGCAGCCCGACGACCACGAACCGGTCCTCGGCCGCCAGCGTCTCCAGGGCGAACGTGGTGAGCCTGGCCCCCTCCAGGGTGGCCGCCCACGCGCTCACCGCGGGCGTCAGCTCGACCCCCTGCCCGTCGCCGATCACGCCGGTGGCGCTGCATCCGATCACATGCGCCTCGGGCGCCAGCTTCATCGCGGCCTGGCCCGCTCTGGCGACGTCCTCGGGGTCCTCGCCGCAGATGAAGAAGCAGACCAGGTCGGCTTGGCCGCTGAGCCTCGACAGTGCCTGACCGACGGCGCTCTCCGCGGCCTCCACCAGGTCGGAACCCACGGCGAGGCCGTCGGCGAAGCGGCTTGTCATCAAGGCCACGCGTCTCGCCTCCCTCGACATGTGCATGTTCCCTAGGGCCGATTCTCCCCACTAAAGGGACAAGCACGCGTACGAACCGTCACGCAATAGGTCAAGATCCGAAATCTCCGCCAGATGCGAAACTCTCTGCCGCATTTCTCGCGGGGGACGTAGTCTCGATCCCGTGCATCAGCCACGTATTCTCCGCGAGTTGCGGGAGAGCGGCCACGTTCATCGCAGCGTCAAGGCCGAGGTCCGGGAAAACCTGCTGGCCAGGCTGCGGGCCGGTGAGCCCCGGTTCCCCGGCATAGTGGGCTTCGACGACTCCGTCCTGCCACACCTGGAGCGGGCGCTGCTCGCCGGGCACGACCTGGTCCTGCTCGGTGAGCGAGGGCAGGGCAAGACGCGGCTCATCCGCACGATCACCGGCCTGCTCGACGAGTGGACCCCGGTGGTCGAGGGCTGCGAGATCAACGACCATCCGTACGCCCCCGCCTGCACGCGCTGCAAGACCCTGGCGCGCGAGCTGGGCGAGGAGCTGCCGGTGGCGTGGAAGCACCGCGACGAGCGTTACGGCGAGAAGCTCGCCACTCCCGACACCTCCGTCGGCGACCTCATCGGCGACGTCGACCCCATCAAGATCGCAGAGGGGCGCACCCTCGGCGACCCCGAGACCGTCCACTACGGCCTGGTCCCCCGCACCAACCGCGGCGTGTTCTCCGTCAACGAGCTGCCCGACCTGGCCGAGCGCATCCAGGTCTCGCTGCTCAACGTCCTGGAGGAACGTGACATCCAGGTGCGCGGCTACAACCTGCGCCTGCCACTCGACATCCTGCTCATCGCCAGCGCCAACCCCGAGGACTACACCAACAGGGGCCGCATCATCACGCCGCTGAAGGACCGCTTCGGCGCCGAGATCCGCACCCACTACCCGCTCACGGTCGAGGACGAGCTCACGCTCATCCGCCAGGAGTCGGTGCCCGACATCGGGGCCGACGTGCCTGAGCACCTGATCGAGGTGATCGCCAGGTTCACCCGGCTGGTCCGCGAGTCCACGGCCGTCGACGCCCGTTCCGGCGTGTCGGCGCGCTTCTCGATCGCCGCCGCCGAGACCGCCGCGGCCTCCGCGGTGCGCAGGTCCGCGATCAAGGGCGAGGACCAGGCCGTCACGCGCGTCTGCGACCTGGCCTGCGTCGTCCACAGCCTGCGCGGCAAGGTGGAGTTCGAGGTCAGCGAGGAGGGCAGGGAGACCGAGATCCTGGCCCACCTGCTGCGCCGGGCCACGGCCGAGACGTTCAGGAGCAGGCTGGGCGGCATGGACCTGGCCCCGGTGACCGACAAGTTCGCCGAGGGCAATCAGGTGGAGTCCGGCGACATGGTGGCCGCGGCCGAGCTGCTGCACCGGATCGGTCCGGTCAGCGGCCTGGCCAAGATCATGTCCAGGCTCGGCATGGGCGCCGGCGAGGAGTCCCCCGGGCACGCCGCGGCGGCCCTGGAGTTCGCGCTCGAAGGTCTCTACCTGATGCGACGGCTGTCAAAGGAAGACCTCGACGGGGTCACGATCTACAGGACGTGAACAAACGGGCGGTTTCCCGCGTCGTAGTGTTTGGTTGATCACGACTCCGGGGGGAACCGCCCATGCGCCTGCTCATCCATGCCACCGCCGTCGGCCTCGTCCTGGGTGGCCTCGCGCTTCCCGCGCAGGCGGCCCCCGCCAGGACGACCGCCAAGACCGCCTACGGTTACGCCTGGGCCGACGGCAAGGGCAGCCTGCGGATCGTCCCCATGAAGCCGGCCAAGGTGCGGCGCGGCGGCAACGTGCTCTACAGGCTGACCCCGGTCCCGGGGGCCGAAGAGCTGAAGCTCGACTACACCCGCGCCGCCTACAGCCGGGTGACGACGGCGTGCGACCTGAAGGAGACCGAGGGCCGCGTCGCGCTGGACCGCGACGGCCTGGGCCGTACGCCGTGCAAGCCCGCCCAGCTCACCGTCGGGCTCCGGCAGGGCGCGGTCCCGCTGCGGGTCGAGTACGAGGGCGGCAAGGCCGTGAAGGCTCAGGAGTTCCTGCTGAACGCCTGGCCGGAGCCGGTCACCGCGCGCGGCTCGGTCAAGCGGATCGACGACGCGACGGTCCTGTTCAGCACCGGCGGCAAGCAGATCAAGCTGGGCTACACGTACCTGACGTCCTTCTACCGGGCCACCGCCCGCTGCGGCGACCGCTGGGTGTCCGGGAAGCCGGCCGGCGTCGACAAGCGCGGGCTCGGCACGCTGCCCTGCGAGTCGGCCGATCTGACCAAGGCGCTCAAGGGGGCCGGGCGCGCGGTCCAGGTCCAGGTGAGTTATACGCCCGACGCGAACAGCGCGGTCGAGGTGTGGGAAGTGGCCAGGCGTCCGTAGACGGGCGGGGGCGGGTTGGGGTTAGCGTGGAAGCGTGATGGCCTTCCGCTACGGCGAATACCACGACGGCCCCGACCCCCTGGCCCCTCCTTACGACGTACGCGCGGCCCTCGACGAGATGGGCGACGCGATCCTGTCCGGTTCGACGCCGGTCCACGCGCTGCGCGACCTGCTCAAGCGCGGGCTGCCCGGCAGCCAGGACCGGCGGGGGCTCGACGACATGCTCAAGGAGGTCCGCAGGCGGCGCAGGGACCTGCGCGAGCGCGGGCGGCTCGACGGCACCCTCGAACGCGCGCGGGCGCTGCTGGACAAGGCGATCGGGCAGGAGCGGGCCGAGCTGTTCCCCGACCCGTCCGACGACGCGCGGCTGCGCGAGGCGGGGCTCGACGGGCTGCCCGAGGACACCGCGAGCGCCATCCAGGAGCTGAGCACGTACGAGTGGCGTTCCGCGGCGGCCCGCCAGACGTTCGAGGAACTGCGCGACCTGCTGCGGCGCGAGGTGCTCGACAGCCAGTTCAGAGGGCTCCGCGACGCGCTGGCCAACCCCGACCCCGAGGCCATGGCCCGCGTCCGGCAGATGATGTCCGACCTGAACGACATGCTGGACAGGGACACCCGGGGCGAGCACACCCAAGAAGACTTTGACGCCTTTATGGCGAAATATGGCGATTTGTTCCCAGAAACACCCCGGAACCTTGAGGAGCTCGTCGACATCCTGGCCCGGCGGGCCGCCGCCACCCAGCGCATGCTGGCCTCGATGACCCCCCGCCAGCGTGAGGAGCTGTCCAACCTCATCAACCAGACCCTCGACCAGGCCGGCCTGTCCGACCAGATGCGCCGCCTCGGCGAGGCCCTGCACGCCCGCCGTCCCGACCTGGCGTGGAACGCCCCCGAGCGCCTGACCGGCGAGGAGCCCCTGGCCATGGGCGACGCCGTCACCGCCCTGGAGGAGCTGGCCGACCTCACCCAGCTGGAGACCGCCCTGCGCCAGGACTACCCGGGCGCGCGGCTCGACGACATCGACGAGGCCGCCGTACGCCGCGCCCTGGGCCGGGCGGCGGTCGACGACCTGGAGGCGCTCAAGCGCATCGAACGTGAGCTGGAGGAGCAGGGCTACCTGCTGCGCCGCCGCGGCAAGCTGGAGCTGACCCCGAAGGCGGTCCGGCGGCTCGGCGAGACCGCGCTGCGACGCGTGTTCTCCTCCCTCGACGCGGGCCGGCGCGGCGACCACGACCAGCACGACGCGGGCTCGGCCGGCGAGCTCACCGGCTCCACCCGGCCGTGGCGCTTCGGCGACGAGCAGCCGATCGACGTCGTCCGCACGCTGGTCAACGGCGTGCGCAGCGGCGGCGTGGCGACCGCCCCCCAGGACGGTCGGGCCCGGGTGCGGCTGTCCGTCGACGACTTCGAGGTCTCCGAGACCGAACGCCGCAGCGCGGCGGCGGTGTGCCTGCTGGTCGACCTGTCGTACTCGATGGCCCTGCGCGGCACGTGGGCCGCGGCCAAGCAGACGGCGCTGGCCCTCCAGGCGCTGGTGGCCTCCAAGTTCCCGCAGGACGCCGTGCAGATCATCGGCTTCTCCAACTACGCCAGGGTCCTGCAGCCCGACGAGCTGGCCGGCCTCGACTGGGACATGGTCCAGGGCACCAACCTCCACCACGCCCTTCTGATCGCCGGCCGCCATCTCGACCGTCACCCCGACTTCGAGCCGGTGGTGCTGGTGGTCACCGACGGCGAGCCGACCGCCCACCTCATGCGCAACGGCAGGTCGGCCTTCGAGTGGCCGCCGTCGCACGAGACGCTGGAGCTGACGCTGGCCGAGGTGGACAAGATGACGCGACGGCGGGCGACGATCAACGTCTTCATGCTGGCGGCCGACGACCGGCTGAAGGAGTTCGTGGACGAGGTGGCCCGCAGGAACGGCGGCCGGGTGTTCTCACCGAGCGCGGACCGGCTCGGCGAATACGTCGTCAGCGACTTCCTCCGCCTCCGCCGCTCCCGCTGACCGGAGGGAATGCCTTCGCTCATCGGCATTCCCTCCGGCGCTGGAGGCTCACTCCGCCGTACGGCTGAACGCTCGGAGACGACGGGCGGCCGTCGTCTCGATCCTGGTCTCCTCGGCCAGGTTCTCGGACAGCTCGTCCAGCGTCGCTCCACAGCGGACGTTAGACAGCACGCTTCCGCGGGGAACCGGGCTCCTGCGGACGGCCACCCAGCCTCCGGTCACGTCATGGATGTGCCAGCCGGGGTTGCCGGCCCGCACCAGCCGCACGCTCACGGCCACGGTCCCGCCACCGCTGGACGGGCCGTGGCACAGGCGGACAGCCGCACCGGCACCCGGCCCTGGGGCGTCGGACGGGCCCTCAAGCACCCCGATTTCCCGGGGTTCAGTACGTCGTCATGTCGCGGCACGTGACCGAAACTACGGACGTCACCGGAAGGAAAGTCACACGCTGTGTGCGACTTCTCTAGGGGGTCGTCCGCCGGATGCGTCGCGCCAGCGATCGCAGCGGCTCCGGAACGCGCGTATGCGCTCGCAGCAGCCCAGTGACCGTTTCGCGGGCCATCGGGTGGTACGCCGTGTGCTGCGGGGACAGCCGCTCCGCGCGCCTGAGCGAGTCGAGGGCACGATCCGGCCTGCCGGCCATGAGCTGGAGCCGGGCGAGATCGATGTAGTGGTGCGAAGACCTCTCGGGTGGGAGGGATCGGGGCGGCGTGAAGCCCTCGTTCCGCCGCAGCGCCTCGTCGGGGTCCTCCAGCTCGATGGCGGCCGCTATCTCGTGGATGCGCACGTTTCCGGGCCCGAAGGCGAGGCCGTGGTGGTTGGTGTCGCGGCCGATGCGCGAGGCGTACTCGCGCGCCGCCGCCAGGTGTTCCCACGCCTCCGTCCCTCGTGGGCGCAGCCGGGCGGACAGGATGGCGGACCTCAGGTGCATCGAGCCCAGGACGGCCAGCCCCGGTTCGCTGTCCGAGACCAGGTGGTCGAACTCCTGGTGGGCGCGTTCGAGGAAGGTGAGTCCTGTGCGGTAGGCCGCCGAGCCGAAGAACACCTGGGCCCGCTCCTCGGCGACGTAGGCGAGCAGTTCCGGTATGCCGGTCTCGCGCGCGGCCTGCGCCGCACGATCCACGGCGACGGAGACGAGATCGACGTATCCGAGGCGATAGGCGACGGACTTGGCGGCCACGAAGGCGTACATCATCATCTCGGCCACGGTCCGGCGCTTCGTGCCCTCACTGCCGTGCAGGACGGCGGACAGTTCCTCGATCAGGCCCGGTAGCACCCGGCCGAGTTCTGCATAGTCGATCCTGTCGAGCAGGACGCCGACCCTGCGAACGTCATCGGCCATCGCGTCGAGCGCTCTGGGCTCCACAGCGAGCTCAGGCGGGACGTCCCAGTGGTTGAGTGCGATGCGGACGGCGGGAATGCCGGCGTGCGCCCGGTCGGCCGGTGCGGTGGAGCCCCGGTAGGGCTGTCCGGTGAGTTCGGTGACGCCGATGCGCAACGCCCTGGCCACGGCGGCGATGAACCAGGGGGTCGCGGGCTTGCTTCCTCGCTCAACCCGGGACACCAGGCTCTTGGAGCAGGGCACGAGCAGGGCCAGGCCGTCCTGTGTCAACCCGGCCAGCTTCCTGGCCTCGGCGATCCGGGGGCCGATGCCGGCGTCGTCCAGGATCAGGATGTTCGTACCGGCGGAGCTCATGGGAGTCCCCTTCCCGGGAAGCCGGCTGCTGCCTCTTGGCTCAGGGTAAGAGGTGGCCGTCCGAGAGGGAGCCGGTTCGGCGGGACGATGCGCCGGAAGGGCGAGAGGGCCGCGCTGTGCGGGGCCGTGACACCTCGTGCCCGGCGGGATGGGCGGGGGTACCGGGGGCGGCAGCCACCGGCGCGGGGGTTCGGGGGAGCTCGGCTCCCTCGAGGAAGCAGAGCCCGGAGCCCTTCAGCGCGCAGCGCCCCCAGGGCGGAGGCCCTTGCCTTTGAGGCTTTGGGGCTTGTCCTGGGGGTCTGTCAGGCTTCGATCAGGCGGGCGTAGAAGTCGAGGGCCACGTCGAACCCGTCGCGGCAGTTGCGGTGCGACCGGTAACAGGGCCGCCAGGCCGAGCTGGCCCCCACCCCCGCCCGCGCGTCCCCCAGCGCCTGCGGCACGCGCTCCGGCCGGGGCAGCAGCCCGTGGCCCAGGTAGCGGACGCCGGTCAGCTCGGTGTGCGCGCCCGCCCCACCGGAGACGAAGCGGCCGAGCCGCCAGCCGCTCTCCTCGTCCCACACCAGCGCGTGGCCGTCGGCCAGCTTGACCGTGGCGTGACGCGGATCGCAGGGGCCCTCCCACCAGTCGGCCACCTCGGCTCCGAGCAGGTCGACGACGCGCTCCACATAGCCCGCCGGCTGCTGCAGCCACTCGTCGGTGTACGGCTCGACATGCCTGATGGCCACGGACGGCACCCCCTTGTGCCCTGAAGGTAAGAAAAAAGCGACGGTGACCAACCATACCCGTGGCGAACTTATTCCGTTGCACGTCCGTCTAGTCATTACGGACGATATTTACGTCCACCACGGGGAAGGAGGGGAGCCCATGATTGCCACGATCCTGCTGATCACCCTGATGGCCGTCGCGGTGGCGGCCACGGAGCTCATCATGCGTTGCTCCTCGCAGGTTAAAGAGAGTGTCGAGCCGCCGACCGAGATCGTCGGGGACTAGTCTCAGGCGCATGTCCCTGCTTCTCTGGCTGCACATCGGTTTCGCCATCTTCACGATCGGCCCGCTGACCGCCGCGACGATGGCGGCTCCGCGGGCCATCCGCAACAAGAACGTGCCCGTGCTGCGGAACATCCAGCGCACGACGAGGATCTACAGCCTCGCCAGCCTGGGTGTGCTGGTGTTCGGCGTGGCCCTGGGCATCGCCGTCGGGAACGGCGTGCTCGGCCTGTGGTACATGACGGCGTCGATGACGCTGTTCATCGTGGCGATCGTGTTGCTGGTCATCATCGACCGCGACCTGCGCACCGCCCTCCGCGCGCTCGAAAGCGAGAACGCGGAGGACGACGCGAAGGTGCAGACCGGCCGGATCGCCGCGATCAGCGGCCTGCTGGCCGTGATCTGGCTGGTGATCCTCTTCCTGATGGTGGTCCCGACGCCTTGACGGTGGTCCCGACCGCCTTGACGATTGTCCCGGTGCCCTAGCCGAGGGCCTGGGTGAGGTCGGCGAGCAGGTCGTCGATCGTCTCGATGCCGACCGACAGGCGCACCAGGTCGCTCGGCACCTCCAGGGGCGAGCCCGCCGCGGAGGCGTGCGTCATCCTGCCCGGGTGCTCGATGAGCGACTCGACGCCGCCCAGCGACTCGCCGAGCGTGAACAGCTTGGCCCGGTTGCACACCTCCACGGCCTCGGCCTCGCCGCCCGCGACGCGGAAGGACACCATGCCGCCGAAGCGCCGCATCTGCTTGGCGGCGACCTCGTGGCCGGAGTGCTCGGCCAGGCCCGGGTAGAGCACCTGGGTCACGCCCGGGTGCGCGAGCAGCAGGTCGACGACGCGTTCGGCGTTGTCGCAGTGGCGGTCCATGCGCACGCCGAGGGTCTTGAGCCCGCGCAGCGTCAGCCAGGCGTCGAACGGGCCGGCCACCGCGCCCATCGCGTTCTGGTGGTAGGTCAGCTCGTCGCCGAGGCCCTTGTCCCGCGCGATCAGCGCGCCGCCGACCACGTCGGAGTGGCCGCCGACGTACTTGGTGGTGGAGTGGACGACCACGTCGGCCCCGAGCGCCAGGGGCTGCTGCAGGTACGGCGAGGCGAAGGTGTTGTCCACGACCAGCAGCGCGCCGTTCTCGTGGGCCAGCTGCGCCAGGGCGGCGATGTCGGCGATGCCGAGCAGCGGGTTGGTGGGCGTCTCGACCCACACGATCTTCGTCTTCTGCGTCATGGCCGCCGCCACCGCGTCGAGGTCGTGCAGCGGGACCGGGTCGTAGTGCAGGCCCCAGCGCTCGTGCACCTTGGCGAACAGCCGGTACGTGCCCCCGTACGCGTCGTTGGGGATGATCACGTGATCCTGCGGCCTGCACACCGTGCGCAGCAGGGTGTCCTCGGCGGCCAGGCCCGAGGCGAAGGCCAGCCCGCGCGCGCCGCCCTCCACGGCGGCCAGCGCCTCTTCCAGCGCCGTCCTCGTGGGGTTGGCCGAGCGGCTGTACTCATATCCCGAACGCAGGCCGCCCACGCCGTCCTGCTTGTAGGTGGACGTGGCGTAGATCGGCGGCACGACCGCGCCGGTCAGCGGGTCGGGCTCCTGACCTGCGTGGATCGCCAGGGTCTCAAAACCGTTGGTCATAGGCCCCACGTTAACGGAAAGCGGCCCGCGATCCGTTCCCCAGCGGATCGCGGGCCGGTGGCGGGACCGTCCCCCGACGGCGCCCGCCCGGACCCGCGCGGCCATGCCCGCGCGGGCCACGTTTCTCGAAGGCTCAGGCCGCCCGGGGCTCGCGGGCCGTCGCGACCGTCGCGGCCGGGGCGGTGAGCCGTACGACCTCCACGTCGATGTGGCGGCCGCTGGCGCCCTCCGCGTCCTCACCGTTGATGCGCGAGAGCAGCACGGGGTCGGCCAGCGCGAGCAGCGCCGTGACGACCAGTCCCAACCCCAGCAGAACGAACCCGATGACAACCATGTCCTGTCCCCCTTCCGATGTGTTCCAGCATCGCCGAGGGGCCGTCACCGCCGCCTCCGCTGAAGGGCTGGTCCGGCGGCGACCGGGTCGGCCGATCGGTTGATACGAGTTGTCCGACTTCCGGCCTACTCTCGTGACGTGGGGGATTCGAAAGGCGTCGTGTACTGGGTCCGGCGGCTGAGCGAGATCGCGATGCTCGGCTGGCTCGGTCTGATGCTGATGCTCGACCTGGTCATCGCCGTCGGCACCGGGGGGCTGCAGTGGTTCGTGCCGTTCTGCGGCGCGGCCGGGATCGCGGCGGTCGTCCTGCGCCGCCGCCACCGGCTTGAGGGCTTCTGCGCGCTGCTGGGGCTGTCCTTCGCCGTGTCGCTGGTCATCGGGTCGGTCGACGCGCCGGGCGTGCCCGGCATGGCCGAGACGGGGTCGCTGCTGATCCTCCTCATCGGCGTGCTGCGGCACGTGGAGCCGGTACGGCGGGCGGCGGTGCTGTCACTCGTGGGGCTGGTCGTGCTGATGGCCGAGTCGGCCGGGCGCGACTACCGCACGGCGGGGCTGGCGTTCGCGTTCCTGCTGTTCGCGGGGTGGTCGATGGCCGTGGGCATCGGCGGCTACCTGCGGTTCCAGCAGGAACGCCGGACCGAGGCGGTGCACTCCGTACGCCGGGCCGAACGCCTCGAACTGGCCAGGGAGCTGCACGACCTCGTCGCCCACCACATCACCGGCATCGTCGTCCAGGCCCAGGCCGCGCGTACGGTCGCCGAGAACAAGCCCGAGGCCGTGCTGCCCGCGCTCGACGCGATCGCCTCGGCCGGGTCGGAGGCGCTGACCTCGATGCGGCGCATGGTCACCGTCCTGCGCACCGAGGACGAGGCCGACCGCAGGCCCGGCACGACGCTGGCCGACCTGCGGCTCCTGACCGAGCGCTTCTCGGTCGAGGGGCCGAAGGTGGCGTTCGAGATCGGGTCGGGCATCGACGACCGGACGCTGCCGCCCGAGGTGATGACGACGCTGCACCGGGTCCTGCTGGAGTCGCTCACCAACGTGCGCAAGCACGCCACCCGGGCCGCGTGGGTGGAGGCCGACCTGCGGCGGTACGAGCGGGTGGTCGTGCTGCGGGTGCGGAACTTCGGCTCGTTCGCGTCAGATCCGCGGGTGTCCCGGCTGGGCGGCGGGTTCGGGCTGGTCGGCATGGCCGAGCGGGTGGAGGCGCTGGGCGGCAGGCTCTACGCGGGCCCGTCCCCCGAGGGCCCCTGGGAAGTGATCGCCGAGTTCCCGCTCCCCTGACCCGGCCGACCGATCGGCCGTGACCTCGCCGGGTTCCCGCTCCCCCGCGGCGAAGGACCGGGCGAACTCCGTCTCGCCCAGTTCGGTGCGCAGGCGGGCGGTGATCCGGTCCACGTCATGGCGTTCGCCGGCGGGAAGGGGCGCGCCGACGGCTCGCCGGAGCGCCGAGGCCCGTCCCAGCTTCCGCGCCGCCTCCGCCCGCTGCTCGTCGCGGCCCGCGATCGACAAGGCGCCCGCCAGGCCCTCCAGGGCCAGCGCGACGGCCCTCGGGTCGCCCGTCGCGCGGGCGCTGGCGTACCCCTCGCGCTGGCGGGCCAGCGCCGTCCCGGCGTCGCCGCGCTGCTCGGCCACGAACCCCCACTCGGCCATGACGAACGCCGTCCCGGGCGTCCCCCGGACCTGCCGCAGCCAGTCGAGCGCGGACAGCAGGTACGACTCCGCCTCCTCGTACCGCCCCTGCCTGCGGGCGCTCATGGCCAGGCCGAGCAGCGCGTTCTCCTCAGCCGACCGGTACGACTGCGCCACCGCCAGCCGCCTGGCCCGCCCGTGGTAGTCGTCGGACCGCTCGTAGTCGCCCGTGAGCAGCGCGAGCCGGCCGAGCGCGGCCAGCTTGAACGACACGTCGAACCCCAGCCCCTCGGCCAGCCGCAGCGCCTCGTGCCGCAGCCGGGCCGCCCGCTCGTAGTCGCCGCGGATCTCGGCCAGCCGGTCGAGGACGTCCATGGCCTCGACCTGCCCCCACTCGTCCCCCAGCGCCCGGAAGAGGGCCAGGCCGCGCTCGCCGTCGCGTTCCATCGCCGCGAGGTCGCCGCGGCCCACCGCGAGCTTGGCCCGCAGGCACAGCGCCGCCGCCACCCCCCACCGGTCCCCCAGCTCCTCGTACGCCGCCAGCGCCCGCCCCACCGCGTCCCGGTGCGCCGCGTGGTCGCCGTACGCCCAGCGGACGTAGCTGAGGAACCAGTCGGCCAGCGCGGCCCCCGCACGGTCGAGCGCGGCCCGGCGTACCGGCGGGGTGGGCTCGCCGAGCAGCAGCCCGATGCCGGCCAGCCACACCGAGGCCAGGGCGGCGGCGCTGTCCTCGCCGCCCGCCGCCAGCGCCGCCTCGATCGACCTGCGGGCCTCGCGCAGCCTGCCGCGCAGGATCCAGTACCAGGCGAGCGCGTTGGCCAGGCGCAGGGGCTCCGGTCCTGACAGGGCCAGCCGCAGGTTGGCACTCTCGGCGTCCAGCCGGTCCAGCCACTCGTGCTGGCGCGGGCCGCGCAGCTCGGCGCGGGCGGCCAGGTCGGTGTAGTAGCGGGCGTGCCGCTCCCGCAGCAGGTCGTGCTCGCCGGCCTCGCGCAGCCGTTCGAGGCAGTAGGCGGTCACCGACTCCAGCAGCCGGTAGCGGGGGCCCAGGGGGCCGCGCGCCACGGCGACCAGCGACCGGTCCACGAGCCTGGCCAGCACGTCGAGCACGTCCACGCCGGGCTCGGCGCAGACCGCCTCGGCGGCCTCCAGGGTGCAGCCGTCGGCGTGCGCGGCCAGCCGCCGCAGCACCGCGCGTTCCCCGGCGGACAGCAGCTCCCAGCTCCAGTCGATGGTGGCCCGCAGCGTGCGCTGCCGGGCCGGCGCGTCCCGCATCCCGGCGCTGAGCAGCCTGAACCGGTCGTCCAGCCGGGCGGCCAGCTCCTGTACGCCGAGCGCGCGCACCCGCGTCGCCGCCAGCTCCAGGGCCAGCGGGATGCCGTCGAGCCGCCGGCAGATGACGGCCACGGTGGGGCCGGGCTCGACCTCCGCGCGGGCCGCGAAGAGCCGTACGGCGTCGGCCTCGGCCAGCGGGTGGACGACCCGGACCCGTTCGCCTGACACGCCCAGCGGCTCCTGGCTGGTGGCCAGCACGCGCAGGCCGGGCGCGGCCCGTAGCAGCGCCGAGACGAGCCCCGCGACCTGCTCGACCAGATGCTCGCAGTTGTCCAGGACCAGCAGCGCGCTCCGGCCTGCCAGCACCCCGGCCAGCCTGGGCGCCAGCGGCACGGAGTCGTCGTCGCGCACGCCCAGCACGGCCGCCACCGCCTCGGCCACGTCGGCGCCCCCGGCCCCGGCCAGCTCCACCAGCCACACCCCATCGGCGAACCCGCCCTGCCGCGGCTCGGCGGAGCCCTCGGGGAAGGCCAGGCGGCGGGCTGCGTCGAGGGCGAGGCGGGTCTTGCCCACGCCGCCCGGCCCGGTCAGGGTCACCAGCCGCGAGTCCGCCAGCAGGGCGGCGACCTCGGCGAGGTCGGCGTCGCGGCCGACCAGCGGGGTGAGCGGCGCGGGCAGGTTGGTGAGCGGTCCGGGGTCGGCGGCGGGCGGCTGGGCGGCCAGCGAGGGGTCGTGGCGCAGGATGGCCCGGTGCAGCGCGGCCAGCTCGGGCGAGGGGTCGAGCCCCAGCTCCTCGGCCAGCCTGACGCGCAGCTCCTCGTAGCCGGCCAGCGCCTCGCTCTGCCGGCCGCCCCGGTACAGGGCCTTCATGTGCGAGGCGCGCAGCCGTTCGCGCAGGGGGTGCCGGGTGACCAGGTCGGCGAGGTCGACGTCGTGGCCGAGCGCGAGGCGTACCTCGGCCTGCTCCTCCAGGGCCGACAGGCGCAGCTCGGCCAGCAGGGTGATCTCGGGACGGGCGAACCCCTCGTCGGCGAAGTCGGCGTAGGCCGCGCCCCGCCACAGGGCGAGCGCCTGGTCCAGCTCGCGGGCGCGCTCACGCGGGGCGGCGCCGCGGCGTCCCACGAGCGCGCGGAACCGGACGGCGTCGCAGTCGTGCGCGGCCAGCCGGTAGCCGGCCGGGCCGTGGACGACCATGGCGGGGTCGCCGAGCGCGCGGCGGAGCTGGGAGACGCGGGCCTGGAGGGTGCCGAGCGGGTTGCGGGTGGGCCGGTCGCCCCACAGGTCGTCGATCAGCCGGTCGGCGGAGACCGGTCCGCCGCCGGCCGCCAGCAGGGCGGCGAGGAGCGCGCGGACCTTGGGCTCGGCGACGTGGATCTCCTCGCCGCCGTCCGTCCAGACGGCCAGCGGGCCGAGCACCCCGAATCGCACCATGCACAGACTAACCCGTAGCCGGTCATAAGGATTTCCGTAGGGCGGTGCCGCAGGCTCCCTGTCATGACTCAGGTGACAGTTGTGGGACTCGGCCCGATGGGGTCGAAGATGGCCGAGACGTTCCTCGGCGCGGGTTTCGACGTGGCCGTGTGGAACCGTACGGCGAGCAAGACCGAACCGCTGGTCGCCCGCGGAGCCCGGCGCGCGGCCTCGGCCGCGGACGGCGACCTGCTGGTGCTCAGCCAGATCGGCTACCAGGCGATGTACGACAGCCTCGGCGAGGCCGGGCTCGACGGGAAGGTGCTGGTCAACCTCAGCTCGGGCACCCCGGAGGAGCTGCGCGCGGCGGCCCGCTGGGTGGCTGGACGGGGCGGCACGCTCATCACCGCCGGGATCATGGTCCCGCCGCCGGGCATCGGGCAGCCGGGGGCGTACTCCTTCTACAGCGGCCCGAAGGACGTGCTCGACCGGCACACGGCGACGCTGAGGGCCCTCGGCGACGTCATCCACGTCGGCGCGGACGAGGGCCTGGCGATGATGTACTACCAGTCGCTGCTGCTGATCTTCTGGTCGAGCCTGACCAGCCAGATGCACGCCATGGCGATGCTGAGCACGGCCGGGGTCTCCCCGCTGGAGTTCCTGCCGTACGTGCGGGAGACCTTCACCCAGCTCGGCGGCGACGGCGTGATGGGGTTCGCGAAGATCCTGGCCGAGGCGTTCGCCGCCGGGAGCTACCCCGGCGAGCAGAACTCGCTGCACATGCAGGCCGTGGGCCTCGGCCACGTCGTGCACGCGCTGGCCGAGGCCGGCGTGGAAACCACGGTGCCGAACGCGCTGAAGGAGCTGTTCGAGCGCGCCGACGCCGAGGGACGCGGGCACGAGGGCCTCGGCACCGTGATCGAATCGATAAGGAGACCCTGATCAGTGGTTGGCGAGGAAGGCGAGCAGGTCCTGCCGGGTGAGCAGCCCGGCGGGCTTGCCGTCCTCCAGGACGACGGCCGCGTCGGCCTTCTCCAGCGCCTCGACCGCGCGCGCGACGGGTTCACCGCTGCCGATCGTGGGTAGCGGCGCCGACATGTGGTCGGAGATCGGGTCGTCTGAGGCGAGCCTGCCGTGGTAGAGGGCCTCCAGGAGGTCGCGCTCGACGATGGAGCCGACCACTTCGGCCGCCATGACCGGCGGCTCCTCCTTCATGACCGGAAGCTGGGACACCGAGTACTCGCGCATGATCGAGATGGCCGTGCCGACCGACTCGTGCGGGTGGGCGTGCACGAACTCCGGCAGGCCCGGCCCCTTGCGCGCCAGCACGTCGCCGACCAGGCCCTCGTCGGAGCTGGTGGTCAGGAAGCCGTAGTCGGCCATCCAGTCGTCGTTGAAGATCTTCGACAGGTAGCCGCGGCCGCCGTCGGGCAGCAGCACGACCACCACGTCGTCGGGCCCCGCCTTGGCCGCCACCTGCAGCGCCGCCACCACGGCCATGCCGCACGAGCCGCCGACCAGCAGCCCCTCCTCGCGGGCCAGGCGGCGGGTCATGTTGAAGGAGTCCTTGTCGGACACCGCGATGATCTCGTCGCAGATCCCGGTGTCGTACGTGGCCGGCCAGATGTCCTCGCCCACGCCCTCCACCAGGTAGGGACGGCCGGAGCCGCCGGAGTACACCGAGCCCTCGGGGTCGGCCCCGATGATCTTCACCCGGCCCTCCGAGACCTCCCGGAGGTAGCGGCCGGTGCCGCTGATCGTGCCGCCGGTGCCGATGCCCGCCACGAAGTGCGTGATGCGGCCGTCGGTCTGCTCCCACAGCTCGGGACCGGTCGAGTGGTAGTGGGAGTCGGGGTTGTTGACGTTGGAGTACTGGTCGGGCTTCCAGGCGTTGGGGATCTCGCGGGCCAGCCGGTCGGAGACCGAGTAGTAGGACTCCGGGTGGTCGGGCGAGACGGCGGTCGGGCAGACCACGACCTCGGCCCCGTACGCGCGCAGCACCGCGATCTTGTCCTGGGCCACCTTGTCGGGCACCACGAACAGGCACCGGTAGCCCTTCTGCTGGGCCACGATGGCCAGGCCCACGCCGGTGTTGCCGGACGTCGGCTCGACGATGACGCCACCCGGCCGCAGCGCGCCGGAAGCCTCGGCGGCCTCGATCATGCGCAGCGCGATGCGGTCCTTGACCGAGCCGCCCGGATTGAAATATTCGACCTTGGCCAGCACCTGGGCGGAGATCCCCGCCGTGACCTTGTGCAGGCGGACCAGCGGAGTGTTCCCCATGAGATCGACCAGGGAATCGTAAACGCGCACCGAGGTGTTCACCTTCTTTGCCGAAGCTTGATCAGCTTGCCCGAGGCCGAGATCCAGTGGGGGTGGCAGGCCCTCGGCTAGTTTTCAAGCAAACGCTACCGCCGAGTTCGACCGGGAGGACACTACGTGGTCTGGGCAGCAGGCATGGCACGCGCGGCCAGGCGGATCGCGATGGCGGCGGCGCTCGGAGGTGGCGGGCTCACGGCTCTGGGAGCCACGGCGTACGGCCTGCTGATCGCCGAGGGACTGCTCGCGCGCAAGGCCATCGGCCGCCCCCACGGTCTGGACGGACCGCCCTCCGACGGCGTCTACGGCGATTTCCGCGGCAGACCCCTCAAGATGGTCATGCTCGGCGATTCCACCTCGGTGGGCCTGGGCATGACCGATCCCAGCCACACCCCCGCCGTCCTGCTGGCCAACGGCGTGGCGGCGGTGGCCGAGCGGCCGGTGCACCTGCTCGTGGCGGGCAAGTCGGGCGCCCCCTCGGCCGAGCTGCCCGAGCAGGTGGACGCCGCCCTCGCCATGCGCCCGGACGTGGCGGTCATCTTCGTGGGGGCCAACGACATCATCACCCAGACGCCGCCGGCCGTGGCGGTGCGCCATCTGGCCAAGGCGGTGCGGCGGCTGCGCGAGGCGGGCGTCGAGGTGGTCGTCGGCACCTGCCCCGACCTCGGTACGGTCCGGCCCATCGCCCAGCCGCTGCGCTGGGTGACCCGGCGCTGGAGCCGTCAGCTCGCGGCGGCCCAGACCGTCGCCGTGGTCGACGCGGGCGGCCGTACGGTGGCGTTCGCCGACGTCCTGGGGCCGGAATTCGATACAAACCCGGCAGAAATGTTCGGACCGGATCGTTTCCATCCATCTGACCGAGGTTACGCGCAGGCCGCTTACGCGGTGCTACCGTCGGTGTGCGCTGCGTTGGGGCTGTGGCCTGAGCCGCGGCCCGCGCGGGGCGAAGGACTGCAACCGATCTACCTTGCGGCGGCAACGGCCGCGGAGGAGCCCGGCACCGAGGTCACCGCGACCCGGGTCGACGGGCGGGCGACGGGGCTCCACGGCAAGTGGGCCACGCTGTTCCGCCGGCGGCTCGGCGAGACGCCAACCGACGCCTGAGCGCGCCCGGCGGGCGGCTCGACGATCCCACCGACGCGTGATCGTGCGCGCCGGGGGGCTTGACGACGCCCGATCCGGTCACCCTCCGAGCCTTAGCCGTCACTCCTCGTCCTCTTTTGGAGTGAATTGCCTGTGCTCCGGCCCCTCATGAAACCTTCCCTGGCCCTCGCGGGGACCCTCGCCCTGACCGCCTGCTCCGGCAGCGACGCCGCCACGGCGAACTTCCCCTCCTGGCAGAACACCCAGGTCAACGCGGTCAGCCGGATCGTGTCCGCGGCCGGTGTGGTGACCACGACGTCCATGAAGCCCGACGGCACGCTGGAGACCGTGGCGCTCGGCCTCGAAGACGGCCGGCGCCTGTGGGCGTACCCGGCCACCATGGCGGGCCGCCTGCCCGGCATGGGCGTCTCCGCCCCCGCGGTCGTGGAGACGGCCAAGGGCCAGGGGGTGGTCGTGGCCCTCGACCCGGCGCGGAAGGGCCGCTGGAACGCCACCCTCATCGCCCGCGACGCCCGCTCCGGGGCGCAGAAGTGGGCCAGGCCCATGCACTCCACGTTCGGGCCGCAGCGCTGCGGCCCCTACCTGTGCGTGTCGGAGCACACCGCCCTGACCCACGCCCGGATGGTCGTGCTCGACCCGGCGACCGGCCGGGTGATGTGGAAGCTGCCCGGCATCTCCGAGGTCGAGTGGTCCGACCCGGCCCGGGTCCTGTTGCTGCGGATGGCCGCCAACCCCATGATCGAGTCCTACGACGTCAAGACCGGCAAGCTGCAGTGGCAGCAGCCGATCGAGCAGGCGCTCGGGCCGGGCATCGACCTTTCGGGCGGGTGGGCGTTCGGCTCGACCGGCGACAACCTGGTGGGCTACGTCGCCCCCTACACCAACCCCCAGACGAAGAAGGTCTCCACCTTCGGGCTGTTCTCCGTCAGGATCAGCGACGGCACGGTCAACTGGATGCGTCCCTCGGTCGTACGCGTCTACCCCAGCGGCAGCCCCGGCTACGCGCCCGTCGTCCGCCCGGTCGACCGCCAGGGCGCCTACGGCGGTTTCGCCAGGCTCGACTCCGAGACCGGCCGGGTGGTCGGCCAGATCACCGCCTCCGACGTCCCCGGCTCGGGCTGGTGGCTGGCCTTCCCCGACCGCATGGACAAACTGGGCTTCCTCAAGCACGACGCCAAGGGCAGCGCGTTCGACCTGGTCTCGGGCAAGCCCGCGCAGGTGGGCGAGGAGCGGGGCTGGTCCTTCTGCGTCACCGACCCCAAGCCGCTGCCGCTGCGCGGCCAGGCCCCCGGGTTCTACTCCACGGCCGCCGTCTGCGAGTACGACCTCGGCACCGGCACCCGCGTCTCCCCCATGAACGCCCCGCCGCCCTGGTTCACCGGCAGCCAGGACGGCTGGCGCCTGTGGCGCGACGAGAAGGGCGCCGTGCACGCCGTCAACGACCACACCGCCACCGCCCCCGGCATGTACGGCTGAGGCGGGGCCCCGGGGCGCTTGCGAGGAGGACTGGAATATAGTTCTAATATCAGCGCCGGACACAAGGAGGGGCCATGCCCGAGGCAGTCATCGTCGCAACCGCGCGTTCACCGATCGGACGAGCCTTCAAGGGGTCGCTCAAGGACATCCGTCCCGACGATCTGACCGTACAGATGATCCAGGCGGCGCTGGCCAAGGTGCCCCAGCTCGACCCGAACACGATCGACGACATCATGCTCGGCTGTGGCCTGCCGGGCGGTGAGCAGGGCTTCAACATGGCCCGGGTGGTGGCGGTGCTGCTCGGGCTCGACACCGTGCCGGGCACGACCGTCACGCGTTACTGCTCCTCCTCGTTGCAGACGACGCGGATGGCCTTCCACGCGATCAAGGCGGGCGAGGGCGACGTGTTCGTCTCGGCCGGCGTCGAGACCGTCTCCCGCTTCGCCAAGGGCAACTCCGACTCGCTGCCCGACACCCACAACCCGCTCTTCCTCGACGCGACCGCCCGCACCAAGAAGACGGCCGAGGGCGGCCACACCTGGCACGACCCCCGCCAGGACGGCGTCGTCCCCGACATCTACATCGCCATGGGGCAGACCGCCGAGAACCTGGCCCAGCTCAAGGGCGTCAGCCGCCGCGAGCAGGACGAGTTCGGCGTGCGCTCCCAGAACCTGGCCGAGAAGGCGCTGGCCGACGGGTTCTGGCAGAAGGACATCACCCCCGTCACGCTCCCCGACGGCACCGTGGTCAGCAAGGACGACGGCCCCCGGGCCGGCACCACGTACGAGGGGGTGGCCGGGCTCAAGCCGGTCTTCCGCCCCGACGGCACGGTCACCGCGGGCAACTGCTGCCCGCTCAACGACGGCGCGGCGGCCCTGGTCATCATGAGCGACGTCAAGGCGGCCGAGCTGGGCATCACGCCGCTGGCCCGGATCGTCAGCACCGGCGTCAGCGGGCTCTCGCCCGAGATCATGGGCCTCGGGCCGGTGGAGGCCTCCAAGCAGGCGCTGTCCCGGGCCGGGATGGCGATCGAGGACATCGACCTCGTGGAGATCAACGAGGCGTTCGCGGCGCAGGTGATCCCGTCGTACCAGGACCTCGGGATCGAGCTCGACCGGCTCAACGTCAACGGCGGGGCCATCGCCGTCGGGCACCCGTTCGGCATGACCGGGGCGCGCATCACCTCGACGCTGATCAACAGCCTGCGCCACCACGACAAGAGTCTCGGCCTGGAGACGATGTGCGTGGGCGGCGGCCAGGGCATGGCGATGGTGCTGGAGCGTCTGTCCTAGATCGTGCTCTGCGGCCCCGCGCCCGGCCTTCCCGGCCGCGCGGGGCCGTTCGCGTGCCGGCGGTCAGCCCTGACGGTCGGGCCCGGCCTGGAGCGGCGTCACGCGCACGATGACGCGCCGCTCGCTGACCATGGCCTCGCGGTAGCCGTCCCAGTCGGGGTGTTCGCCGGAGATGTCGCGGTAGTAGGCGACGAGCTGGTCCATCGCCTCCGGCAGGGAGACGATCTCGGCCGTGCCGTCGACCTGGAGCCACTCGCCGAAGAAGCCGTCGGCGAGCACGCAGAGCGAGACGCGGGGATCCCGGCGGATGTTGTGCACCTTCATCGCCGTCTCGCGGGTGCTGATGACGATGTGCCCGCCGGCCACGCCCGCCAGCACCGGCGACATCTGCGGGTGCCCTCCGCGACGGCTGGTGAGCAGGACTGCGTGGTGGTTCGTCTCGATGAAGCCGAGCGCCTTGTCCAGATCCATGTCTTCATGATGACGCGCCCGTGCTCAGAGCACGGGCGCGGGGATGGGGAAGGGCTCTACATCAAGCCCATTCGGGTACGGCGGTGCCGCTCGTGCTCCAGCACGATCGCGGCGGCGTAGCCGTGGGTCAGCCCGTGCTCGTCGGCGAGCCAGTTGGCCCGCTCGTCACACCTCAGGAAGGACGGGCCGTTGTCGATGGCTTGGAACCACTCGGGGAGTTCGCGTCCCGTTATCGTGGGGACCCTTGCGATGAGCTTCGTCTGCGTCTCCGGTGAGTGGTTCAAGGACATGGGCACCTCCGCGGATTAAGGTCCTTTGCTCGACACTGCAACACCGCGCTGCGAATGGCAACCCCCCGGCCAGGCATCATTCTGTGACGGCAGGTAGATTTCCGGTCGCACAAAGAGAGGGCCCCGCCGTTACGGCGAGGCCCCCAGGAGGTGAACGATCAGTCGTCGCCGGTGAAATAGCTGATGAGGCGGAGCACCTCGAGGTAGATCCACACCAGGCTCAGCATGAGGCCGAACGCGCACTGCCAGGCGAACTTCTCCGGCACGCCCTGGCGCACGCCCTGCTCGATCGAGTCGAAGTCGAGGAGCAGGAAGAAGCAGCCGATCAGGATCATGACGATGCTGAAGATGTAGCCGAGCGGGCTGTCGGTGCGCAGGCCGAGCCCGACGCCGTTGAAGATGCCGACGAGCAGGTTGACCAGCACCAGCCCGACCACCGCGATGGCGGCCGCCATGCCGTACTTGACCAGCTTGGGTGTGACGCGGACGACCCGCAGCGAGTAGACGGTCAGCACCGCGCCGAAGGCGAAGGCCGTGCCGAGCACCGCCTGGAAGACGATGCCGCTGATGGCGCCCTCGAAGAGCTGGCTGACCTTGCCGAGGAAGACGCCCTCGAACACCGCGTAGCCCAGGATGAGCGCCGGGTTGGTGCTCTGGGTGAACGAGGCGATCAGGCCGAGGATCAGGGCCACGACGGCGGCGCCGACGGCCACCATCGGGGGGACGTTGAGCACCCACGCCGCGGCGGCGGCCACGACGAGCGCTCCGAGGGTGAGGAAGCCCCGGACGACGACGTCGTCGAGGGTCATCGCCCGGTGGGCGGGCGGGGCCGGGGGTGCGTACGACGGGGCGTCGTACATGTTCCGCAGGGTGTCGGGTGACGGGGCGGGGCCGCCCCAACCCGCGCGCTGTTGACGCGCCCTGCCGAAAACGGGGTTCTTGCTCTCCATCGCTGCCTCCTGTGGCGCCGAGCCTACGGGGCCTGGCGGCACCTAGGTCAACTCACGCTCAGATCGAAGTTCGTCGGGGGGACTTCGGCAGCGAGGACAACGAACGTGACCTCGCACGAGTTCCCGGGGCCGGGGCGGCCGTCCGGGGGGCCGGCGGCCGGGCGGCGAGTAACTGCGTGGCGACCAATTGAAACTGGCTTCTGTTGGGTTTCGTGATGAAAACGGAATCTTCCTGATGCCTCACCACACCGGGTCTTCCCGGCAAACGAGGGGAAGCATTGTGTGACGGGTTGACAGCAGTAGTGAACCACCGGATGCGACAAGACGCTTCACTCGGAGAAAACCCCAGGTCGGGGACACTTAAGAAAGGTGCCCCCGGCGGGATTCGAACCCGCACTACAACCCTTTTAAGGGGTTTGCCTCTGCCATTGGGCTACGGGGGCGCCGCAATCATACGAAACGGACCATGCTTCCGAGGAGCACAACTTCGCATCAGGCGTCACAACTGTGAAGTCTGCGGTGAAGTGATAGCGCCCCTGGCACTCTGTCCAAGAAGAGTAGACCGTCCAGATGGTCCAGTTGGTGCTGAATGCAGCGGGCTTCGAAGGCGTCCGCCTCGATGATGACCGGCTCCCCCGTGCCCGGCAAATGCCCATGTACGGTGATACGCGTCGCCCGGCGTACGTCCGCCGTGAGCCCCGCGATGGACGCGCACCCCTCGCGCCCGCCGTCCCAGTGGGAGGCGCTGGTGAGGCGAGGGTTGACCAGGACGAGCTCCCCGGCCCACGACCGGGCCCGAGGGTGGGCCCAGGCGTTGAAGGCGATCAGCCGCCACCTCAGGCCGATCTGCGGGGCGGCCAGACCCGTCATGGCCGTCTCGCCGCGCAGGGTGGCGAGGAGGTCGGCCGCGGCCCGCACGGTCTCGGGGGCCGCCGGATCGACCGGCTCGGCCCTGGCCGACAGCGCCGGGTGCGGCGCGCCGAGCACCTGGCGCGGGGTGCCTCTGGCGCCCGTCACAGCAGGTCCGGCTCGACGGGACGGAAGGTGATCTCCGAGTCGAGCCCCGCCCCGACCGCCGCCAGCCGGCGCATGAGGGCGGCGACGTCGACGTCCTTGGGCAGCTCGACGTCGGCGATGAGCACGTAGAGGCGGCCGGTGAGCCGGGTGCTCATGCCGGTGATGTTGCCGCCGTCGGCGGCCAGCACGGCGCTGACGGCCGAGATGATGCCCGGCCGGTCGGGGCCGTGCACGGTGAGGACGTAGCCGAGGCCGCCGCCGTCGTCGCAGAAGTGCCGCCGCGCCTCGATCGCCGAGGCGGAGACCACCAGCTCGGGCGCGGTGAGCCGCTTGGTCAGCTCGGCGGAGTCGAGATCGCCGGAGACCAGCAGCATCATCGCCACGTACCCGCCGAGCAGCGTCATGGTCGAGTCCTGGATGTTCGCACCGCAGTCGGCCAGCGAACCGGTGACGGCGGCGATCACGCCGGGCCGGTCCACGCCGAGCACGGTCACCGCTGAGAGCCCCACCCGTGGTACCCCTTCCGCATTTCGTCCAGGGGTGCCGAAAACGCCCCGGCGATGCTCGCCGGGGCGCTGCCGTACCTGGGCTAGCGGCGGGTCGTCGCCACCGCGGCCCTGAACCCGTCGCGCGGGTGCTCCATCTCACCCAGCGAGATGGTCTCTCGCTTGAAGAACAGGGCCAGGGTCCAGTCGACGACGACACGGACCTTGCGGTTCAGCGTCGGCACCCGCGACAGATGGTAGGTGCGGTGCATGAACCACGCAGGGAAACCGCGCAGCTTCACGCCATAGACATTGGCGACGCCCTGGTGCAGGCCCAATCCGGCGACCGATCCGACATACTTGTGGCGGTAATCGACCAGTTGCTCGCCGCGCAGGTGGCGGACGATGTTGTCGGCCAGCACCTTGGCCTGGCGCACGGCGTGCTGGGCGTTGGGGGCGCAGTACTGGCCCGGGTTCGTCACGTCGGGCACTCCGGCCGCGTCGCCGGCGGCGAAGGCGTCGCGGGTGCCGGCGACGGTCAGGGCGGCGGTGGTCCTGATCCGGCCCCGCTCGTCCAGGGGCAGGTCGCTGTCGTTGACGACCGGGCTCGGCTTGACGCCCGCCGTCCACACCAGGGTCTCGGCGTCGAACTCGGTGCCGTCGCTGAGCACGACGTGGCCGCCCTCGCACGACTCCAGCCTGGTGTCCAGCTTGACCTCGATGCCGCGTTCGCGCAGCTGCTCCAGCGTCCACTTGCCCATCTCGGGGCCGACCTCGGGCAGCACCCGGTTCGTGGCCTCGACGAGGACCCAGCGCAGGTCGGCCGGGCTGATGTTGCGGTAGTAGCGGGTGGAGTCCTTGGCCATGTCCTCCAGCTCGGCCAGCGCCTCCACGCCGGCGAAGCCGGCCCCGACCACGACGAACGTGAGCGCCCTGCGCCGCACGTCGGGATCGACGGTCGACTCGGCCACGTCGAGCAGGTGCAGCACGCGGTTGCGCAGCGCGATGGCCTCGCCGACGGTCTTGAACCCGATGCCGATGTCGGTCAGCCCGGGGATCGGCAGCGTACGCGAGATCGACCCGGCGGCCATCACGATCACGTCGTAGGCCACCTGGCGCGGCTCGCCCTCGGCGGGCTGGAAGGTGACGGCGCGCTCGGCGTGGTCGACCTTGGTCACCGTGCCGTTCAGAATGCGCACCTTGGGGAGGATCCGGCGCAGCGGGGCCACCATGTGCCTGGGCGAGAGGTTGCCCGCCGCCGCCTCCGGCAGGAACGGCTGGTAGGTCATGTAGGACTGGGGGTCGATGATCGTGATGCGCGCCTCGCCGCCGCGCAGCTCGCGGTGGAGCTTGCGCTGCAGCCTGAGCGCGGTGTACAGGCCGACGTAACCGCCGCCGACGATCAAAATGTGCTTGTTCATCCTGAGGCCCCATCCCTCGTGGAATGCTTGTGAAAGCATTCACAAGCTTACGTCGGGCACTTCCGGAGAGTCCAACCCGGGGATGGTGGGACGCGTCACACCGCCAGTGACCTGGCCCGGAGGAAGACGTCGTCCAGCATCTGGGCGGTGACGCGGCCGGTGAAGGTGTTCTGCTGGCTGGGGTGGTAGCAGCCGACCAGGGTGACGGGGGCGGCGTCGTGCCGGACCTCGACCTCGACGCCGTGGCCGAACCGGGGGCGGGTGCGCGGCAGGTCGTAGCCGGCGTCCTTGAGCGCGGGCCACATGGCCTGCCAGGCGAACCCGCCGAGCGCCACCACCACCCGTACGCTCTCCGCCACCATCGCCACCTCGCGCGCCATCCACGGGAAGCAGGCGGCCTTCTCCTCCGGCGTGGGCTTGTTGGCCGGGGGCGCGCAGCGCACCGACGCCACCACCCTGGTGTCGATGAGCTCCTGGCCGTCGCCGGCGTACGTGCTGGTCTCCTTGGCCGCCAGGCCGCAGCGGTGGAGCGAGGCGAACAGCCAGTCGCCGCTGCGGTCGCCGGTGAAGATGCGGCCCGTCCTGTTGCCCCCGTGGGCCGCCGGCGCCAGGCCGACCAGCAGCACCTTCGGCCGCTCGGCCCCCCACCCGGGGACCGGACGGCCCCAGTACGTCTCGTCCGCGAACGCGCGCCGCCTCACGCGCGCCACCTCCTCGCGCCACTCCACCAGACGCGGGCAGGCTCGGCAGACGGACTGCGCGGCCGTGAGCTCCGCGAGGGTGCCGGTGGTGGAGGCGAGGCGGCGCACGTCCGCGGGGTCGTGGGCCACCGGGGTGTCAGGGGTGGCGGGGTCGCCGGGCCAGCCGGTGCCGGGTGGTACGAAGCTCATGACACCGATGGTGCCCGATCACTTCGTCCTCTCGGGCACGGGCGTGGCGGTGGTGGCGGTCGGCACGGGCGTCGCCGACGGGGCGAGGGGCGCCGTGGAGGCCGTCGGGCAGGCGGCGGGCGTGGCCGTGGGCATGCCGTTGTCGGCCATCATCTCCTGCTGCTGGACCAGCGGCAGCGGGTAGCGGTTGAGCACCGGCTCGCCGCAGGACCGGTCGACCATGTAGCCGTGGTTCTCGGGGCTGACGGTGATCGGGTTGCCGTCCTGGTCGTAGAGGTAGACGTCGGTCAGCGGGCTGCCGTCCTTGGCGTACGGCTTGATGTTGTAGACGTCGAGGCCGCCGCCGACCAGCATCACGTCGGCCGGCGCCGCCATCGCGACCTGCTGGTCGTCCCGGTCGGAGAGCGTCGCCATGCCGGCGAGCAGCGCCAGCGCCGCCAGCACGTTGACGCCCGTGGCCAGCAGCGCGGCGAAGCGCCCCCCGCGGGCCCGGCCGAACCACACCGAGACCCACACGGCCACCGCCACGAGCGCCCACTCCGCCAGGTTCCCGGGGACGACGCCGCCGCCCGCCGTGATCGCCGGCAGCAGCATGGCCAGCAGGTAGCCGCGCAGCACCCACCAGCCGGGCCGTAGCTCGGGCAGGAAGGCCACGAAGCTCCGGTACGGCTTGTGCCGCAGCAGCCCGGCATGCGCCCCCGCCGCCCACGCGCGAGGCCGCGGACGGCGACTCCGGCCGCTCTGGGGACGCCCTCCGTAGGCGGCCACCAGCTCCTCCGCGTACGCGGCGGGCGGCCCGAGCCGATCCTCCAGCGGCAGGTCGGACTCGGCCGCGATCTCGGCCAGATGGTCGTCGAGGTCCTCGATCAGCTCCTCGCGGTCCGGGTGACCGGCCAGGGCGTCGCGGACGGCCTGCGCGTACTGTTCCGGCGTGGTCATGCGTGGCCCTCCTTGAGCAGGGAATCCATGGTCGCCGCGAAGGACGCCCACCGCTTGGCGGAGGTGGCGTACAGGGTGCGGCCGACCTCGTTGAGCCCGTAGTACTTGCGGTGGGGGCCCTCGTCGGAGGCCACGACGTAGGAGTTGAGCGCGCCGGCCTTGAACAGGCGGCGCAGCGTGCCGTAGACGGAGGCGTCGCCGACCTCTTCCAGGCCCGCCTCCCTGAGCCTGCGCACGACGTCGTAGCCGTAGCCGTCGCGCTCGGCGAGCACGGCCAGGACGGCCAGGTCGAGCACGCCCTTGAGCAACTGGCTGCTATCCACGCGAAGCAGAGTACTGCGCTATGCGCAGTAGTGGCAACAAGAGAACCGGGCGGCTCCCGTGAGGGTGCCGCCCGGTCACATGATCAGCTTAGGCGTCGGCCTTGGCCGGGCAGGTCGCCGAGTAGTTGGCGACGCCCGACGAGGCGGCGTTCGGGCTGACGACGACGAGCTCGATGGTGCCCTTCGTCTCCTTGCTGCCGTGCGTGCCACCGACGCCCCAGGTCACGGAGAGGTCGCCGTTGACCTGACGCTCAAGGACGTTGACGTCCTTGACGCCGTTGACCACCCAGTAGTACTTGACGGTGGTCGGGCCGGTGCTGTGCAGGGTGGCCGAGAAGTCCACGCCGGGACCACGGTTGTCCTTGCACATGTCGTTGCGGGTGCCGGAGACCGACACGGCCGACACGGACGCGGTGGGCTTGGGAGCCTCGCACGCCGCGTACGACTGCGTGATCGAGTCACTGTTGTTCCGGCCGGTGACCGTCAGGGTGATCTTGCCACCCTTGGCGGCCTCGCCGATCAGCGCCCGCTCGGGGAGCTCGACGGTCTTGGAGCCGCTGCCCGCGAAGAAGCTCTCGCCCTTGGACACGGACTCGCCGTTGACCGCCCAGGTGTACTGGACGCGCGCGGCGCCGGTCGCGCTGACCGTGGCGTGCGCGCCGACCTTGCACCCGTTGTTGTTGGTGGCCGTCACCAGGTTGGTGGCCGACACCTTGACAGCGGGAGCGGGGGTCGAGTCCTTGCACCACACCTTGTAGTAGGCGCGGTTGGACAGGGCGTCGTCGGGGCCGACGATCTCCAGCTGCGCCCAGCCACGCTGGCTGTGACGCGGGGAGAGGCCGAAGCCGACCTTACGCTTGTTCCAGACCTTGACCTTGCCGTGGTCGACGACGTCGCCGTTCAGGATCCAGCGGTAGCGGACCCAGGTCGGGTGGTTGACGCTGATCAGACCGGTGAAGTCGATCTTGTCGCCCGGGGTGCAGACGCCCTCGTAGGACGACGGGTTGGCCCAGGCGCGAGCCGAGACCGACACGTCCTTGTCCGTACGGACGCCACCGAGGTCGACACACGAGACCGAGAAGTAGCCCTTCTTGGACGTGACCTTCTTCGGACCGAGGACCTGGACGGCCTCCCAGCCCTTGACGTCACCCTTGAAGGTCACCGACTCCTTGACGGTGACCGACTTGGTGCCGTGGCCCTTGAGCTTGACAACCTGGACCTTGCCCTTGGACCCGTCACCGTGGAGCCAACGGTAGGCGAGCTCGGTCTTGCCCTTGACCGGGACCTTGATCTTGGCCGAGAAGTTGACCTTGACCGGGCAGGAACCCTGGTAGTCCTGGTCGGCGGCCTTCGGTGCGGTGACCGAGACCTTGGAGGACTTGGCCGCGGTGGCCGTGCTGGCCTTGCCCGCCGCGGCCGAGGTCGCCGCCTGAGCGGGGCTGGCGACCAGGCCCGCTGCCATGGCGGCCAGCACGGCGGCGGAGGCGCCGAACGCCGCCGCCTTACGTGCCAACCCAACAGACATCATGTGAGAGTGCTCCATTCCGTGAGGGAAAAGACGCGCTCGGGAACGGTCGCCACGCCGGCACCTTCCGTGCACAGCAATATGGCAAAGCCCCCGTTTTGCGCCTTTACCTAATCACAATAGTGATTGCACGCTCAACACGGGTCATAGATCGGAAATGTCCGGATTTGGCTATCTCGGTCGGCGAGGGACCAGGCGATTCCGTCCAAGATGTCGTGTTCGCTGACGACGACCTGCGAAAACGCAAAACGACGCACGATCCGGTCAAGAATTAGCGCACCGGCACCAATCACGTCAACACGCCCAGGATGCATCACCGGAACCTGCGCGCGATCACCATGGGTCATCGCAAGCAGCCGCCGCGTCACCTCGTGCACCTCTTCGGCGGTGATCCTGGAGTGGTGGATGCGCTCGGAGTCGTAGGCCGGCAGGTCGAGCGCGATGCCCGCGATCGTGGTCACCGAGCCCGCCAGGCCGACCAGCGTGTGCGCCCGCTCGACGGGCACCGCCTCCTCGACCCGGTCGAGGGCCGCCTCGATGTCGGCGACGACGGCCTCCAGCGCCGGGGCCGGCGGCGGGTCGCCGGCGTCCTTCAGGTGGCGTTCGGTCAGCCGTACGCAGCCGATGTCCACCGACAGCGCGGCCTCGGCGTGCTCGGAGCCGACCACGAACTCCGTGGAACCGCCGCCGATGTCCACCACCAGGTAGGGCGGCAGCGGGCCCTGCGGCACCTCGGTCTCCGGCGAGATGCGCAGCAGGCCCCTGGTCGCCCCCCTGAACGACAGCTCGGCCTCCTCCGCCCCCGTCACGACCTCGGGCGTCACGCCGAAGATCTCACGGACGCCGTCGGCGAACTCCTGCCGGTTGCCCGCGTCGCGGGTGGCGCTCGTGGCCACCACCCTGGTCGCGACCGCGCCGTGCCGGTCGATGAGCTCCCGGTAGGAACGCATCGCCTTGAACGTGCGCTCCAGCGCGTCGGGCGCCAGCATGCCGGTGCGGTCGACCCCCTGCCCCAGGCGGACGATCTCCATCCGCCGCTCGACGTCGTGCAGCGTGTCTTCGCGGACGTCGGCGATGAGCAGGCGCACCGAGTTGGTGCCGCAGTCGATGGCGGCTACACGCATGGTCCGTCACTCCACCAGTCGGGGAGCGCGTCGAGCGCCTCCCTGCCGAACGGGTTGCTCCCCGGCACCGCCAGCTCGTGCGCCACCAGGGCGTGCAGGCACTTCACGCGCAGCGGCATGCCGCCGGTGCTCTGCATGTCGCGGGGCAGCGGCTCCATGCCCTCGTCGTGGGCCGCCTTGTCGCGCCTGGCGACGTAGTCGTCGTGCGCGGCCTGGTAGGCGGCCGCCAGGTCGGGGTCGCTTGCCAGCCTGGCCTGCATCTCGCGCATCAGGCCGGAGCCTTCGAGGGTGCCGATGGCCGAGGCGGCCTTGGGGCAGGTCAGGTAGTACAGGGTCGGGAACGGCGACCCGTCGGGCAGCCGCGGCGCGGTCTCCACCACGTCGGGATTGCCGCACGGGCAGCGGTGGGCCACCCCGCGCAGACCTCTGGGCGGCCGGCCGAGCTGCCGCTGGACCGCCTCGACGTCGTCACTTTCCACTGCTGCTCTCCACCGCTCTGCGGCCCGTGCCCTTGTCGGCGGCCTCCACCGACTCCCACAGCGTCTGGTACCACGGCGGCACCTCGACGGGCTGCTTCACGGCCGTCTGCTCCTTGCCCTGCTCGGGCTCCATCACCACATAACACTTCTCGCCGGGGCCGCAGAAGTGCAGCCGCTCCTTGGCTGTGCGCCTGATCCAGTTGGGATCGTCGCTCTGCCGGTCGCGCGCCAGCAGCGTCTGCCGCTCGGCCTCGACCCTGGCCTTCTCCGCCTGCAGCTCGGCGATGCTGCGGCGCAGGCTGATGTACTCGCGCACAGGGTAGGCCAGGCTCATCGCGATCGCGCACACCACGACCGCGAGGATGGCGGCCCGCCCGGTCAGCTGCGGCCTCTTCGCCAATGCTGCACACCCCCTTCGACGTACGGCCCGCGGCCGTCAGACCTTCCCAGGCCGCGGACCGTCAGTCGAAACTAGCGCCGGAACCGCGGAAAAGCCGCGCGACCCGCGTAGCGGGCGGCGTCGTCGAGAAGCTCCTCGATGCGCAGCAACTGGTTGTACTTGGCCACGCGGTCGGACCGCGCCGGGGCGCCGGTCTTGATCTGACCGCAGTTGACCGCCACCGCCAGGTCGGCGATCGTCGTGTCCTCGGTCTCGCCGGAACGGTGGCTCATCATGCACCGGTAGCCGCTGCGGTGGGCCAGGTCGACGGCGTCGAGGGTCTCCGACAGCGTGCCGATCTGGTTGACCTTGACCAGCAGGGCGTTGGCGGTGCCCTCGTTGATGCCGCGCTCCAGCCGCTCGGGGTTGGTGACGAACAGGTCGTCGCCGACGAGCTGCACCTTGTCGCCGAGGGCCTCGGTGATGGCCTTCCAGCCCTCCCAGTCCTCCTCGTCGAGGGGGTCCTCGATGGAGACCAGCGGGTAGTTGTCGACCAGGTCTTCGTAGAAGGCGATGAGCTCCCGCGCCGAGACGCCCTTGCCGTCGATCGTGTAGACGCCGTCCTTGTGGAACTCGGAGGCGGCCACGTCGAGGGCCAGCGCCACGTCTTCGCCCGGCACGTAGCCGGCCCGCTCGATCGCGACCAGGATCAGGTCGAGGGCGTCGCGGTTGGAGGGCAGGTTGGGGGCGAAGCCGCCCTCGTCGCCCAGGCCCGTCGCGTAGCCCTTCTCCTTCAGCACGCCCTTGAGCGCGTGGTAGACCTCGGTGCCCATGCGCACGGCCTCGCGGAACGTCTCCGCCCCGATCGGCGCGATCATGAACTCCTGGATGTCGACGTTGGTGTCGGCGTGTGCGCCGCCGTTGAGGATGTTCATCATCGGCACGGGCAGCACGTGGGCGTTGGGGCCGCCGACGTAGCGGAACAGGGGCAGGTCGGCGCTGTCGGCCGCGGCCTTGGCGACGGCGAGCGAGACGCCCAGGATGGCGTTGGCGCCCAGCTTGGCCTTGTTGGGCGTGCGGTCGAGGTCGATCATGATCTGGTCGATGATGCGCTGGTCCTCGGCCTCGACCCCGTTGATCTCCTCGAAGATCTCGTTGGTCACGGCGAGCACGGCCTTCTCCACGCCCTTGCCGCCATAGCGCTTGCCGCCGTCACGCAGCTCGACCGCCTCGAACTGGCCGGTGGACGCCCCGCTCGGCACGGCGGCGCGGCCGCTGCTGCCGTCGTCGAGCACGACCTCGACCTCGACCGTGGGGTTGCCCCGGGAGTCGAGGATCTCGCGAGCGTAAACGACCTCGATGGTAGCCACGGGTTGCGCTCCTAAATCGAAAGGCAATATGCCATCAGAGCCTATCGGTACCCCGGGCCACCGGTACGGCACGGTCCAGGTGCCGGACGCCGGGCCCGTGCCGGGTCAGCCGGTCGAGGACAGGCTCCAGGCCTGGAGGCGGCCGCCCGCCGCGACGACCAGCAGCCCGTCGCCCGCCGCCAGGCCGCTGACCTTCTTGCCCGGCGCGAGGCCGCCCAGCCGCTCGCCGCGGTCGGCGTTCCACACGGTGACCCCTTCGCCGCCGCCGGCGATCATCCGGCGCCCGCCCGCGGCCGTGACGCCGGCGCCCGCCGCGCCCGTGGTGAAGCCACGCACGAAGGCGCCGCTGGCCAGGTCGTACACGGCGGTCGAGCGGCCCGTGGTGACGGCCGCGCGGCCGTCGCCGAACGCGGCGACCGAGCGCACCTGGCCCTTGCCCTCGCCGAGCAGCCCACCGGCCGTGCCCACCAGGCCCCGGCCGGTGCCGACGAGGGCCTTGCCGCTGGCCTCGTCCCAGGCCAGGGCGGTGACCGGGCCGGCGGCCGGCCTGGCGCTGGCGACGACGCGGTTGGCGGCCAGGTCGAGCGTCACGACCCGGCCGTCGCGGCAGCCGATCACGACCGCGGGCTGCTTGCGCCACTGGCCGGACGCCAGGCGGGCCTCCGACGGGCACACCTTGCGCCACGTGCCGGGGCGGGCGTCGCCGATGCGCCAGCGCCGCACGGTCCCGTCCGTGCCCGTCCAGACCGCCGTCTGCCGGCCGCCCACCGGGACCAGCAGCAGCGAGCGCACCGGCGTTGGGCCCGCGTTCGCGAGCCGGTCGAGCGGCTCGCCGGTACGCGGGTCCCACACCTCGATCGAGTTGCCCTTCCTCTCGGCGTAGACGACGACGGGCGCGCCCTTGTGATGGCCGATGGCCATCGCCGCCACCTGGGCCCCCGGCTCGGGCCCGAACGCGGGGCCGAGCTCGACGCCGAACGCCTCCGACTGCCCGCCGGAGGACAGGCCGGAGGGCAGGCCGGCGTTCCGCCACAGCGCCCCGGCCACCACCCCCACGGCGACGAGCACGCCGATCCCGGCGGCGGCCCACCCCCGCCGCGCCCCCGGACGCGCACCGGACCGCGAAGCCCGCACCTCACCCCCGCCGTGCCGCGCCCGCCCGCGGGCGCGGCCGCGGACGTGCCCGCGCGATGCCGTACGGCCCAGCAGCCGCGCCAGCACGTCGTCGGCCGACGGCCGCGCCTGCGGCTCCTTGGCCAGGCACGCCGCCAACACCGCGCGCAGCGGCTCGGGCACCTCACGCAGGTCCGGCTCGGCGTGCAGGATCCGGTTCAGCACGGCCGGGATCGAGTCCCGGCCGAACAGCGGCTCCCCCGTGGCGGCGAACCCGATGGTGGCCGCCCAGCTGAAGACGTCGGAGGCGGCCGTCGCACCCTCCCCCGCGATCTGCTCCGGCGACATGTACCCCGGCGTGCCGACGACGCTGCTCGCCGTGGTGGAGAAGTCCAGGTCCTTGGCGATGCCGAAGTCGATCACGCGGGGGCCGTCCTGGCCCATCAGCACGTTGCTCGGCTTGAAGTCGCGGTGCACGATGCCCGCGCCGTGGATGGCGATCAGGGCCGTGATCGTGCCGGCCGCCAGCCGTTCCAGCTCGCCGCCGGTCAGCGGGCCGCCGTCGAGGACCAGGTCGTGCAGGGACGGCCCGTCGATGAACTCGCTGACGATGTACGGCCGCCCCTCGGCCAGCCCGCTGCCGTAGATCCGCGCCGTGCGTGAGCCCGCCACCTTGGCGGCGGTCGCGCTCTCCCGCAGGAACCGGCGGGTGGCCCGCTCGTCGCCCAGCAGGCGCGGATGCAGCACCTTGACGGCCGCGTGGCCGCCGCCCGCGTCGCGGCCGAGGAACACCGAGCCCTGCCCGCCGTCGCCCAGCCTGCCGAGCAGGCGGTAGCCCGCCACCTCCCGCGGCTCCCCCGAGCGCAGCGGTCTCAGCTCTACCACCAGTCCCCCTCGGCTCGCCGGTTCAAGCCCCCGAGGATCCTGGCATTTGGTGACTTCTTCCGACAACCAGGGCGGTCAGGCGTTGGACTCCCACGCGCGTACGCGGTCGCGGTAGGCACGGGCCGCGGCACGCAGCTCGGCCTCGGGGTCCAGCCCGGCCTCCTGCGCCCGGCGTACGAGGTCGAACAGCTCGCGGGCCACACCCTGGCCGATCGCGGCCGCCAGCGCCTCGGGCGCACCGGCCCGCTCGGCCCTGCGCAGCAGCTGGGCGGCCAGCGCGAGCGCGGGCTGGCCCATGGGGACGCCGTCGAGCACCGACGGCTCGCCGCCCTTGGCCGCCCGCTCGGCCGCCTTGATCGCCTCCCAGTTGTCGTTGACCTCGTCCGCGCTCTCGGCCCGCACCGACCCGAACACGTGCGGGTGCCGCCGGACGAGCTTCTCGACGATCCCCGCGGCGACGTCGTCCATGTCGAACGTCTCGGCCACGCGGGCATGGAAGACCACCTGGAGCAGCAGGTCGCCGAGCTCCTCGCGGAGCGCCGGGTAGTCGCCCTGCTCGATCGTCTCCAGGACCTCGTACGACTCCTCCAGCAGGTACGGCACCAGCGACTCGTGCGTCTGCTTGCGGTCCCACGGGCATTCGGTGCGCAGCCGGTCCATCACCGCGACCAGGTCGAGCACCCGCGAGCCGGGCAGGTCGTACGAACCGGGCACGACCTCGATGAGCGGCGGCTCGTCGAGCGCGATGGCCGCGCGCCCGATCGCGCGCATGAAGTCCTCGTCGTCACCGGCGAGCCAGACCACCCGCTCGCGCACCGCCCGCCTGGACAGCGCGACCGCGTCGGGCACGACGACCTCCGCCTCGATCCCGGCGGCGGCCAGATAGGGAAGCTGCGGGTGGGCGGCGGAGCCGGTCAGCACGGGCCCCGAGCGCAGCGCCTGCCAGGCCTGGTCGCTCAGCAGGCCCGGCGCGACCCTGGGCGAGGTGGTGACGACGATCAGCGGCATCGGGCTAGCCCTGCTGCGGCTGCGCCTGCTGGGAGGACTTGCCGAACCGGCCCGGATCGACGAAGCCCTGCTGGGTGAACTGGCCGTAACGCGGGCTGTAGATCGGCTTGATGCTCGTCAGCTCCTTGACGAACTTCTCCTGGGCGGCCTGGTCCTGGGCGCCGCCGAGCTGGTTGCGCACCTTGACCGCGCCCAGCTCCGCGCGCAGGTAGCCGCGCGCGTCGGCCGGGCTGACGCCCCTGGCGATCAGGTTGATCTCGGGCGACTGGTACTGGCCCGGGTCCTTGAGCGCGTTGTCGACCTCGCTCTCGCTGACCTGCACGTTGTGCTTGGCCGCAAGCTGCCTGAACGCGCTCTCGTTCGCCATCCGGTAGAGCACGAACTGGGTGACGGGCACCCCGAGCTGCTCGGCCGAGACGTTGGCGCGCTTGAGGGCGGCCTCGTACGCCTGAACGTTCTTGGTCAGGTCGCGGGCCGAGATGCGCTCGCTCCCGACCACGGCCGCGGCTCCGGCCTCCATGGGCGAAGAGCAGGCGGTCAGCGCGGCGAGTCCTACCGCACCGGCGGCCACAGCCACTCGAATCGACTTCACATGCGTCCCTTTCCGAACAAAAACCGCGCTTAGCTTACCCGCGCGGGCTCAAGAAACATCGCCTCGACCAGGTCGCCGCACCATTTGAGCAGATCCAGGTCGCGCAACGGCTGTCCGCCCAGCGGCTTGGTCTTGGGAACCGGCACGAGCAACGTCTCGGCCGCCTGCTTGTAGACCGCCTTCTTGTACAGCCGGTCGAGCCTGACCTGCTGCGACTCCCGCAGCCGCGCCGGGCCGAACTTGATGTTCTGCCCCTGCAGCGTGACGTCGGTGAGCCCGGCCGAGCGCGCCTTGATCCGGAAGCGGGCCACCTCCAGCAGGTTCTCCACCTCCACCGGCGGCTTGCCGTACCGGTCGGTGAGCTCCTCGCGGACCTCGTCGATGTGGATCGGCGCGGTGATGGCCGCGATCCGCTTGTACGCCTCCAGCCGCAGCCGCTCGGAGGTGACGTAGTCGTGCGGGATGTGGGCGTTGATGGGCAGCTCGACCTTGACGTCCTGCTGCTCCTCCTGGACCTCGGCCCCGGACAGCTTGGCCTTCTGCTCCTGCACGGCCTCGGCCATCAGGCGCACGTAGAGGTCGAAGCCGACGCCCGCGATGAAGCCCGACTGCTCGGCGCCGAGCACGTTGCCCGCGCCGCGGATCTCCAGGTCCTTCATCGCGACGTACATGCCCGCGCCCATCTCGGTGTGCTGGGAGATGGTGGCCAGGCGCTCGTGCGCGGTCTCCGTCAGCGGCTTCTCCGGCGGGTAGAGGAAGTACGCGTAACCGCGTTCCCTGCCTCGCCCGACCCGGCCCCTGAGCTGGTGGAGCTGGGACAGGCCGTAGTTGTCGGCCCGGTCGACGATGAGCGTGTTGGCGTTGGGCACGTCGAGGCCGGACTCGACGATCGTGGTGGAGACGAGCAGGTCGTACTCGCGTTCCCAGAACCCGACCATGATCTTTTCGAGCTGGTGCTCGTTCATCTGGCCGTGGGCGACCGCGATGCGCGCCTCGGGGACCAGCTCGCGCAGCCGCGCCGCCACCCGGTTGATCGAGGCCACCCGGTTGTGCACGAAGAAGATCTGGCCGTCGCGCATCAGCTCGCGCCGGATCGCCGCCCCGATCTGCTTCTCCTCGTACGGCCCCACGAACGTGAGGATCGGGTGCCGCTCCTCCGGCGGCGTGAGGATCGTGGACATCTCGCGGATGCCGGTCAGGCCCATCTCCAGCGTGCGCGGGATCGGCGTGGCGGACATGGCCAGCACGTCGACCTGCGTGCGCAGGTGCTTCATGGCCTCCTTGTGCTCGACGCCGAACCGCTGCTCCTCGTCGATGATGATCAGCCCGAGGTCCTTGAACCGCACCTCGGGGCTGAACAGCCGGTGGGTGCCGATGACGACGTCGACCGCGCCCGACCGCAGCCCCTCCAGCGTGCCCTTGACCTCGCCGTCGGTCTGGAAGCGCGAGATCGGCCTGATCGCGATGGGGAAGCTGGAGAAGCGCTCGGCGAAGGTGGACATGTGCTGCTGCACCAGCAGCGTGGTCGGCACCAGCACGGCCACCTGCTTGCCGTCCTGGACGGCCTTGAACGCCGCCCGCACCGCGATCTCGGTCTTGCCGTAGCCGACGTCGCCGCAGATCAGCCGGTCCATCGGGACGCCGCGCTCCATGTCGCGCTTGACCTCGTCGATGGCCTCGAGCTGGTCGCCGGTCTCGGCGTAGGGGAAGGCGTCCTCCATCTCGCGCTGCCACGGCGTGTCGGCGCCGAAGGCGTGGCCGGGCGAGGCCATGCGTGCCGAGTAGAGCCTGATCAGCTCGCCGGCGATCTCCTTGACCGCCTTCTTGGCCTTGGACTTGGCCTTGGCCCAGTCGGCGCCGCCCATGCGGTTGAGCGTGGGCGCCTCGCCGCCGACGTAGCGGGTGACCTCGTCGAGCTGGTCGGTGGGCACGTAGAGGCGGTCGCCCTTGGCGTACTCGATGACCAGGTACTCGCGGGTCGCGCCCTGGACCGTGCGCTGGACCATCTCGACGTAGCGGCCGACGCCGTGCTGCTCGTGCACGACGTGGTCGCCGACCTTGAGCTGGAGCGGGTCGACCATGTTGCGGCGGCGCGAGGGCAGCCGGCGCATGTCCTTGGTGGACGCCTTCTGGCCCACCAGGTCGAGGTGGGTGAGCACGGCCAGGCGCGGCGTGATGAAGCCGTGCTCGATCAGGCCGGTCGAGACGTGCACGACCTTGGGCTCGGGCGCCTTGTCCAGGAAACGCTGCAACCTCGCGGGCACGTCGACGCCCTTGAGCAGCTCGACCATGCGCTCGGCCGGCCCGTGGCCCTCGCTGAGCAGCACGACCGCCTTGTCCTCGGCGAGCCAGCCCTTGATGTCGGCCAGCGCCTTGGCGGTGTCGCCCCGGTAGGCCTCGGAGTCATGGGCGTCGAGCTCGACGCCGTTGCCGAACGGCGCCATCGTCCACCACGGCTGGCCCAGCGCGTCGGCGTGGCCGCGGATGTCCTCCAGCGTGCGGAAGGCCGCCGCGCCCAGGTCGATCGGCGCCTCGCCGCCGGCCGCCGCGTTGATCCAGGACGCCTCCAGGAACTCCTGCGAGGTGCGTACGAGCTCTTCGGCCCGGCCCCTGATGCGCTCGGGGTCGCACACGAACACCGCCGACCTGACCGGCAGGTGGTCGAGCAGCAGGTCCATCTCCCCCGCCAGCACCGGCGCGAACGCCTCCATGCCCTCGACCGGAATACCGTCGGAGAGCTGGTCGAGCACCTCGGCGAGGGCCGGATGCTCCTGCGCCAGCTCCCGCGCCCGCGCCCTGACCTCGCCGGTCAGCAGCAGCTCGCGGCACGGCGGCGCGAACAGGCCGTCCTCGGCCGCCTCCAGCGAGCGCTGGTCGGCCACCTTGAACCAGCGGATCTCCTCGACCGTGTCGCCCCAGAACTCCAGCCGCAGCGGATGTTCCTCGGTGGGCGGGAAGACGTCGAGCAGCCCGCCGCGCACGGCCACCTCGCCGCGCTTCTCCACCATGTCGACCCGGTGGTAGCCGTTGGTGACCAGCCGCTCGACCACCTCGTCGAGGTCGGCGTCGTCGCCCGCCTTCAGCCTGATCGGCTCCAGGTCGCCGAGGCCCTTGACGATCGGCTGGAGCAGTGCCCTGACCGGGGCGACCACCACACCGAGCGGCCCGGCGGCGGTGTCGCCCTTGACCGGGTGCGCCAGCCTCCGCAGCACGGCCAGGCGCTGGCCCACGGTGTCGCTGCGCGGCGAGAGCCGCTCGTGCGGCAGCGTCTCCCAGGCCGGGAAGACCGCGACCGAGCTCGGCTCGACGAGGCTCGTCAGCGCCGCCGCCAGGTCCTCGGCCTCCCGGCCGGTGGCGGTGACGGCCAGCACGGTGCGCTGATCGTGCGCGGCCAGCGCGGCCACGCCGAACGGCCGCAACGCCGAGGGCGCGATCAGTGAGACGTCGCCGCCCTCTTCGAGCGCGGCGGTCAGCTTCGGGTCGGCCCCGGCCCCCAGGGCCACAAGGTCAAGCAGTCCGGAAAGACTCATCAGATACGCCCACAGCCCCACGACGGCAACACAACTACCCCCGGCCGGGTCAGGTCGCGGGGGTCTCCACCCAGCCTACTCGGGGTGCGGCACCCGGTAACCGGGGACCGACGGCCAGCGTACGGTGAGCACCACCGACTCCTCCTCGGCGACCCACGAGTGGTCCACGCCCTTGCCCCAGACCACGTAGTCGCCGGGCTCGGCCAGCAGCACGCCGCGCCCCGGCAGCTCCACCCGGAACCGGCCGCTGATCAGGACGAGCAGGGCGGTGCGCTGCTCACCCCTGACCCACTGGGCACGCTCGTCGCCCGCCGGGTGCACGCCCCACTTGATCTCGACTTCTTCACTGTGCCTTGGGTCGCCGAAGGGTTTGAAGTGACCGAGCAGCCAGCCACGGTCGCCGGCCGCGTCGATATTGGCGTTCCCCACGTAAACCTGCCCGTCCACGGGGCAGGACGCTAGCAGGGAAGTGCGTAACCGAGACGACTCGATTGATTACTGTAGGTGACATGTCTGAGGTGCGATCAGTCGCCCAGCGAGGCGACCTCTTCGGTCAACGGATCCGCGAGCACTGGGCCGGGCGGTTCAGCCGGCGGCTCGACCTACTCGTCGCGGGGTGCGCCCACGACGAGCCGCTCGACGTCGAGCCGCTGGAGGCCAGGGCCACGGGCGCCGACGAGGACCACCCGGTCATCAGAGACGTCGTGGAGGAGCGCGCCGACCTGGTGGCCTGGTCGCTCGGCGACCTGCGCTGCGTGCCGCTCCAGCACCGCGCCTACGACGTGATCCACCTGTCGTTCCTGCTCGAACGCGTCCAGCACGCCGAGCTGGTGTTCGACCGTCTGCTCCAGTCGCTGCGCCCCGGCGGCCTGGTGCTGCTGCGCATGCGCGACAGAAAGTCGGCCTACGGCCTGCTCGACCGCCTGACGCCGTCATGGCTGCGCCGGGCGTTGTGGCGCACGCTGGTCGCCCCCGGCACGCCGGGCCCGCTGCCCGTCGTCTACGAGCCGCTGGCCTCCAGCGACGGCATGCACGCCTTCTGTCTCAGCCGCGGCCTGATGATCACCGACGACGAGCGCCGGATCAGCGGCCCGGCCCGCGCCGGCCGGCTCGGCGCCGCCGCCGTCGCGCTGGTCGACCGGCTGAGCGGCGGGCGCTACCCCGCCTCCCACGACGAGATCACGATGGTGATCAGGAAGCCGCAGCATCACTTCGCCCGGCTGCTCTAGCGACAGGACGGTCCGAGCGACTAGACTCCTTTCCTACCAATTCAATCGGAATAGTTGGGATGTCGGAACCGTGGAGTGGACCCCGGACGCGCACGAGCTGGCCGACCTTGAGCTGCTGCTGTCCGGGGCGTTCGAGCCGCTGACCGGCTTCCTGGGCCACGACGACGTGCACGCCGTGCACGAGCGCGGCACGCTCGCCGACGGCACTCCCTGGCCCGCGCCGGTCACCCTCCACCTGCCCGCCGAGGTCTCGCCCGGCGACGAGGTGCGGCTGCTCGACCCCGAGGGCCTGCCGCTGGCCGTGCTCACCGTGACCGCGCGCGAGGCCGACGGCCTGACCTCGGGCCCGCTCAAGGCGCTCGGCGCGCCCGAGCACGGCCCGTTCGCCCGCCTGCGCCGCACGCCCGCCGAGGTCAGGGCCGAGCTCGGCGGACGGCCCGCGCTGGCCGTCACGATGCGCGGGCCGCTCGACGACCTCACCGAGATCACCGCCACCGCGAAGGAGCTCGACGCGGTGATCGTGCTGCTCCCCCTCTCGTACGGCGAGGCGGGCCCCGGCGTCGTCCGCGCCGCGCTGCGTGCCAAGGCGCACCTGCCGGAGGGCACCGTCGTGGTCCCGGTCCCCCTGGCGCCGCGCGCGGAGCCGGAGATCGACCTCGAACTGCGCGAGCACGTCGCCACCGCCTACGGCGCCACCGAGCACTACGCGGGCCCCGAGCCCGTCACACTCCCCGGCCCGCCCCACCGCCGCGGCCTGGTCGTCTTCTTCACCGGCCTGTCCGGCTCGGGCAAGTCCACCATCGCCCGCGGCCTGCGCGACGCCCTGCTGGAGCTCGGCACCCGCACCGTCACCTACCTCGACGGCGACGTCGTGCGCCACCTGCTGTCCAAGGGCCTGACCTTCTCCAAGGCCGACCGCGACCTGAACATCCGGCGCATCGGCTTCGTCGCGGCCGAGGCCGCCCGCCACGGCGGCCTGGCGATCTGCGCCCCCATCGCCCCCTACGCCGCCACCCGCGAGGAGGTGCGCGAGACGGTCGAGTCCGTCGGGGCCGACTTCCTGCTCGTGCACGTCGCCACGCCGCTGGCGGAGTGCGAGCGGCGCGACCGCAAGGGCCTGTACGCCAAGGCCCGCGCCGGCCTGATCCCCGAGTTCACCGGCGTCTCCGACCCCTACGAGGAGCCGGACGACGCCGACCTGGTGATCGACACCACGCACATCTCGATCGAGGCGGCCGTCTCCCAGGTCCTGGGGGCGCTGCAGTCCGGAGGGTGGGTACGTTGATCGACTTCGCACTGGTCGCCGGGTCCTTCGTCGTCGCCATCGTGGTCGGCCTGACCGGCATGGGCGGCGGGGCCCTGATGACCCCGATGATGATGTTGTTCTTCAACGTCCCGCCGCTGGCCGCGGTCTCCAGCGACCTGGTCGCCTCGGCCGTCATGAAGCCGGTCGGCAGCGTCGTCCACCTGCGGCGGGGCACGGTCAACCTGCGGCTGGTCGGCTGGTTGTGCGCCGGGTCGGTGCCGGCCGCGTTCTGCGGGGTGTTCCTGGCGCGCGCGTTCGCGGTGACCGACGCGGTCAAGTACGCGCTGGGCGTGGCGCTGCTGCTGGCCGTCGTCGGCATGGCGGTCAAGGGCTGGCTCGGCGCGCGGGGCGGCTCGTCGAGCACCCACGAGATCGTCGTGCGCCCAATTCCGACCCTACTGGTCGGTACGGTAGGCGGACTGGTGGTCGGCGTCTCCTCCGTGGGATCGGGGTCGCTGATCATCGTGGCCCTGCTCGTGCTCTATCCGGCGCTCAAGGCCAACCAGCTCGTCGGCACCGACCTGGTGCAGGCCGTGCCACTGGTCACGTCGGCCGCGCTCGGCCACCTGATGTTCGGCGACTTCAAGCTGGAGCTCACGCTCTCGCTGCTGATCGGCTCGATCCCCGGCGTCTACCTCGGCGCGCGGATCTCCTCACGCGCCCCGGGCGGGCTGATCAGAGCCCTGCTGGCGATCGTGCTGCTCGCCTCGGCGCTCAAGCTCCTTGACGTGAACAACACCCTCACCGTCGCCCTCCTCGCCCTCGCCTCGGCCGTCACCGTCGTCGGCTGGAGGGTGCGAGGGAGCGCCGTCGCCTGGAGGAGCGGCGGGAGCGCAGCGACCACAGCGGGGGAAGGCGGCGGCATGAGGCGACCGAGCCCGCCGCACGAAGTGCGGCCATGAGCCCTGCTAGGGCCGCGGCACGCGGGTCGAGCGGAAGTAGCGGTCGCGGGCGAGCTGGGTGAAGGCACGGGCCGCGCCCGGATCGGAGTCGAAGCTCGTGTTGCCGCGCGGCGCCTGCGGCGAGTCGAAGTACAGCAACGCCTTGATCTGCGGATACCGCTTGATCTGTCTCAGCACCGACTCGAAGAAGCGCCGTTTGAAGGCCCGGTCGGCCGGCCGCTCGAACACCCCCCACTCGGCCACCATGACGGGCTTGCCGGGGAAGCGGGCCTGCATCCACCGGTAGAACCCCGGCCAGCGCCCGTACTCCTTGCGGGTCTTGTTCACCAGCCCGTCGAAGTCGTGCACCCGGTCGTCGGCGTACGGGTCCATGGCCACCCAGTCGACCACGTCGTCACCGGGGTAGAGATCCTCGAACCAGGGCTTGGCCGCCCAGTTGGGCGCTCCCATGTACGTCATGACCGTCACGGCGTTCTTGACCCCGCGCTCGCGCAGCCTGAGCACGACGTGCCGGTACATCGCCGCGTAGTCGCCGGCCTGCATGCCCGACCCCGAGCGGGCGTCCACGTCGTTCTCCGGCTCGTGGTGGAGGGTGAGGAAGAATCGTTCGGGGAAGGTGCGCCTGAGGTAGTCGGCCAGGCGGTCGATCCGCCGGTCGAGCGCGCCGTCGGCGATGTCGGCCCAGGTGCGGTCGAGCGACGGCTTCCAGTTGATCATGAGGAGCCTGGGGCGGCCCGGGTCGCGGGCCAGGCCGATCTCCTGCGGGGTGGGGAACAGCTCGCTGCCGCGATGGTAGACGTGCAGTACGTCGGCGCCGACGCCCATGCGCGACTCGGCTCCGCGCAGCGCCTCGGCCACGGGAGCGCCGGTGAAGACCTCGGGCGCCACTCCCCACCAGGCGCCGCAGGAGGGGATGAGCCTGGCGGTGACCGCGCAGGAGGGCGCGCCGGCCAGCTCGGCCGTGCTGGTGTCGACCCGGGCGGGCGCGCCCTCGGCCGTCGAGCAGGCGGCCAGGAGGGTGAGCACCGCGCAGGTGATTGCGGTTTTCGTCGCGAAATGAGAAAAGCCCCGAAGCTGCAACGCCTTCCAACCCCCTTGTCGACGGACCCCCGCCTATCAAACCTGAACCTTGCCATGCCATTCCTCGAACTTCAGCCAGTGTGCTCGTCTGCCCAGGTCACAGCACCAGACCCGCCACCCGCATTTTCTGGAAATATCCATTTAAAAAGGGGCATCTTCGCGGCCGTACCGGAAAAAATCTTCAGTATTCGACTTGGGTAATATCCGTCCGGCCTATAGTGGGCGCACACTGCGCCGAGTGACGCAGCGTTGCCCACCCGCGACAGCGCGCATCCCCCTCCAGGAGACCGTCCCCATGAGCCCGTCGCCGGACCTCCAGGCGCGCCGCCCGGGCGCCGACCTGGACGAGCATCTCTCCCTGCTGCGCAGGCGGTGGCTGCTCCTCGTCGGCTGCGTCGTGGTCGGCGGCACCGCCGGGCTCGCCCTGCTGCGGGCCACCCCGCCGGCCTACACCGCGATCACCCAGGTCCTGGTCACACCCGTCGACGGTCAGGATCAGGGCAACCAGGTGAGCAACCGGCAGCGCGAGCCGCTCAACCTCGACACCGAGGCCCAGATCGCCCAGTCGGCGGTGGTCTCGGCGCGGGTCGCCCAGGCCCTGCGGATCACCGCGCCGCAGCCGGTCGAGGTCTCCGTCCCGCCCAACTCGGCCGTGTTGTGGGTCTCGGTGACCGACGCCGATCCCGTGGCCGCCGCCGCGCAGTCCCGGGCCTACGCCGACGCCTACCTGGCCAACCGGCGCGAGAGCGCGCAGGCCGCGATGGCCGAGCGGCAGCAGGCGGTGCTGGCCAAGCTCAAGCAGGTCGACGCCGGCCTCGACGCGGCCATCAAAGAGGTCGGCCGCCTGCCCAAGGGCAGCGCCGAGCACGCCATCGCCACCCAGCGCCAGAGCGTGCTCAACCGGCAGGCCGCCAGCCTGACGCTCAAGTACGACGCGCTGCGCACGGTCGCGGTGACCCCCGGCTCGGTCATCAGCGAGGCGCTGCCGCCGACCCGGCCCAGCTCCCCCAGCCTGCCGCTCCACCTCGGCACCGGCCTGATGGCCGGCCTGCTGCTCGGCGCGGCGGCGGCCTACGCCCGCGACCGGCTCGACACCCGGCTGCGCACGGCCGCCGACGTCGAGCGGCTGACCGGGCTGCCCGTGCTGACCGACCTGTCCGCCTCCCGCGAGCACGGCGTGCTGCACGAGCTGGCCTGCGCCGTGGTCGCGGCCTGCCCCGGCAAGCGGCTGCTGGTGCGCTCGCTGCCCGCCGACCTCTACGCCTCCTCGCTGGCCGAGCCGCTGGCCATCAGCGCGCCGCTGTCGGTGCTCGACGGCTCCGACGTCCGCGACCTGGCGCGGGCCGACGCGGCCCTGCTGCTGGTCGGGCTGGGCCGGGTCACCTCGCCGGAGGTGACGGCGGCCGCCCGCCATCTGGAGCGGCACGACGTGCCGGTCGTGGGCGTGGTGACGGCGACCGACGCGGTGCCGGAGTTCGTCCCGCTGCTGGAGCCGCGTACCCACACCTCGCTCGGCAAGCTCGTCGCCACCGGCGAGCTGGAGGTGAGCCTGGCGGCCGAGACCACGCCCATGCAGTCGTTCCACCACCGGCAGCGCAAGCAGACGTGACAGGACCAGCCTGGCCGATCGCGGCGCTCCTGCTCGGCTACCCGATCTGGTGGGCGCTGGGGTTCGGCGGCCTGTCGGTGATCGTCCTGGCCGTGCCGATGGCGGTGATCCTGTGGCGGCGCCGGCCGGTCCGGGTCCCCCACGGGTTCGGCCTGTGGCTGCTGCTGCTGGCCGGCTACCTGCTGAGCGCGATGATGCTGGACGAGCTGCCGCCCGGCACGTACGGCGGGTTCAGCACCGGCCGCCTGATCGGCTGGGCCATGCGCCTGGCTCTGTACGTGTCCGTCCTGATCATGGTGCTCTACCTGGGCAACCTGACCGAGCGCGAGCTGCCGCAGCTGCGCCTGGTGCGCTGGCTCGGCGTGCTGTTCCTGACGACGGTCGCCGGCGGCCTGCTCGGCGTCCTGGTCCCGCACTTCGCCTTCACCTCGCCGGTCGAGCTGCTGCTGCCCGGCTGGATCAGCGAGAACTCCTTCGTCCAGAACCTCATCCATCCCACGGCCGCCCAGACCCAGAAGGTGCTCGGCTACTCCTCGCCCAGGCCGGAGGCGCCCTTCGAGTGGGCCAACGCGTGGGGCAGCAACGCGTCGGTGCTGCTGATCTGGTTCGTCGTCGGCTGGTGGACGTACGGCGGGCGGGGCCGCCGGGTGCTGGCGGTGCTGGTGATCGCCCTGGCCGCGATCCCGGTCGTGTACTCGCTCAACCGCGGCCTGTGGATCGGGCTCGGGCTGGCCGTGGCGTACCTGATCGTGCGGGTGGCCGGCCGGACCAGGATCGTGTTGTGCGGGGCGGTGGCCGCCGGGCTGATGGTGTTCGCCCTCAGCCCGCTGGCCTCGGTGTTCGCCCAGCGGCTGGACAAACCGCACTCCAACGACGTCAGGGCCTTCACGATGACCGCCACGGTCGCCGCGGCCCGCCACTCGCCGGTCATCGGCTACGGCAACACCCGCAACTCGCTCGGCAACCACCGCTCGATCACCACGGGCAAGACCCAGTGGTGCGCGGCCTGCGGGCACCCGCCGCTCGGCAGCGACGGGCAGCTCTGGCTGCTGCTGATCACCCAGGGCTTCACCGGGGCCGCCCTCTACGTGGCCTTCTTCCTCGGCGCCATCCGCCGCCACTGGGCCGACCGCTCCCCGATCGGGCTGGCCGGGGTGCTGGTGATGGGTCTCGTGCTGCTCTACATGTTCGTCTACGACGGCCTGGTGACGCCGCTGAGCCTCTATCTCATCTCGTTCGCCCTGCTGTGGAGAAACGCATGAAGGACGCCTCCGCGCGGCTCGGATACCTCCACGAGACCGTGCGCCTGCTGTTCCCGGGTACGGGGTCGCCGCGGCCGTACTCGGTGCTGCCGCACCGGGTGCTGCCCCGCCGGCTGGCCCCGCGGCGCTGGTGGCACGTGGGGGGCGCGGTCACCGTGCCGCTGGAGGGGTCCGTCGCGGCCTACCTGGGCGAGGTCTTCGACGCGCCCGTGGAGACCGTGCTGCACGTGCGTCCGGCGTTGCGGCCCAACCGCAAGCCCGTCCTGGAGGTTCGTACCGGGGGGCGGCTGCTGGCGTACGTGAAGGTCGGCGACAGCCCGCTCGCCCGCGAGCTGGTCGGCCGCGAGGCGGCCGCGCTGCGCGGGCTGGCCGCGGCGCCGCTGAAGACCGTCGTCGTGCCCGACGTGCTGCACCACGGCGAGTGGCGCGGCCTGCCCGTGCTGGCGCTCTCGCCGCTGCCGGTACGGCGCGGCCGGGTCCGCCCGGCCCTGCTGCACGCCGCGATCATGGAGATCGCCGCCACCGGCGGCCCGGTGCCGGCCTGGCACGGCGACCTGTCCCCGTGGAACATCAGCCCGTCCGCCGACGGCCGGCTGCTCGTCTGGGACTGGGAACGGTACGAGACCGGCGTCCCCTACGGCCTCGACGCCGCGCACCACCTCTTCCAGCGGGCGCTGCGCAGGATGGACCCGCCCACGGCGGCCCGCGCCTGCGTGGCCAGGGCGCCCCGCGAGCTGGCCCCGCTCGGCCTGTCGTCGGCCGAGGCCAGGCGGACGGCGCTGCGCTACCTCATCGTGCTGGCCGACCGGCACGCCGCCGACGGCCACTGCCCGCTCGGGCCGCCCGAGACCTGGCTCAACCCGGCCGTCGACCACGAGGAGCTGCTGCCATGAGGACGCTGAAGCGGCCGGTGTTGTCCTTCTCGCGCCTGGCGGGCCGGTTCACGTCGAGCGCGCGGGTGCTGCCGTCGTTCCTGATCGTGGGGGCGCAGCGGTGCGGCACCACCTCGCTCTACCGGGCGCTGGCCCAACACCCGCTGCTGCTCAAGCCCGTCCTGCACAAGGGGGTCCACTACTTCGACGTCGGCTACCACCGGCCGATGGCCTGGTACCAGGCGCACTTCCCGCTGCGTGCGGGCGCGGCGTTGCTGGCCCACCGGTACGGCGGCCGCACCCAGGCGTTCGAGTCGTCCCCCTACTACCTGTTCCATCCGCTGGCCGGTGAGCGGATCGCCGCCGACCTGCCCGGGGTCAAACTGATCGTCCTGGTCCGCGACCCGGTCGAGCGGGCCTGCTCGGCCCACGCCCACGAGCTGGCCAGGGGGTTCGAGTCCGAGTCGCACCTCGAATCCGCCCTTGAGCTGGAGGCCGGGCGGCTGGCCGGGGCCGAGGAGAGCCTGCGCGTGTCGCCGTTCTCCGAGCACCACTCCCACCGCCACCACGCCTACCTGGCCCGCGGCCGGTACGCCGACCAGCTCGACCGCCTCGAACCGCTCTTCGGCCGCGACCGCGTCCTGGTGCTCGACAGCCACCGGTTCTTCGCCGAGCCCGAGACCGCCTACGACCGCGTGCTGGAGTTCCTGACGGTGCCGCACCTGGGCTATCCGGCGTTCGAGCGGCACAACGGCCGGCCGCTGCCCCGGCCCGTGCCCCGGGTGCTGGAACGGGCGCTCAGGGACCATTTCGAGCCCTACGACGCGCGGCTGACGCGCTGGCTGGGCGGTGAGCCGTCGTGGCGCCGGTGATGGTCCGGCGCGGGATCGCCGGGCTGACCGGGGCCGGGGTGAGCGCGCTGGCGCAGTTCCTGGTGGCCGTGGTGGTGACCAGGTCGTTCAGCCCGGCGCAGGCGGGGGCGTTCTTCAGCGTGACGGCCCTGGCCCTGATGGCGGCCGGCATCGCCAAACTTGACGCCGGGAACGGGCTGGTGTACTTCATCGCGCGGGCCAAGACGTACGGCTATCGCGGTATCTCCGGATATTTCCGGGCGGCCATGGTGCCGTGCGCGCTGGCCGCCTGCGCGGCCGGGGTGCTGCTGGAGCCGCGCATCGGGCTGCTGGCCTGGGCCCTGCCGGTCATCGTGCTCGGCGACATCGCGCTGGCCGCCACCCGCGGTTTCGGCTCGATGCGGCCCACCGTGCTGCTGGACGGCGTGCTGCTGCCCGCCGCGCAGCTCGTGCTCGTCACCTGGGCGGCGCTCGCGCACGCGCCGCAGTGGCTGCCGGCGGCCTGGGCGCTGCCCTTCCTGCCGCTGCTCGTCCTGGCCCTCGCCGACCTGCGGGGACGGGCGCCGCGCACGCCGTACCTGCCGGGGACCGGGCGTGACCTGTGGCGGTACACCGCGCCGCGGTCCGCCGCCGGCGCCATCCAGGCGGTGTTCCAGCGGCTGGACATCGTGGTCGTCGCCCTGCTCGGCGGGCCGGCCCAGGCCGCCGTCTACACGGCCGCCACCCGGTTCCGGGTCGTCGGGCAGCTCGCCAACCAGGGGCTGGCGCAGGCCGTCCAGGAGCGGCTGGTCCGGGCGCTCGCCGACGGGGAGCTCGGCCGGGCGCGCGAGCTGTACCAGGCCACCACGATCTGGCTGGTGCTGCTGACCTGGCCGGTGTGGCTGGGCTACGCCGTCCTCGCGCCGTGGCTGCTGCGCGTCTTCGGTCCCGCGTACGGCGCCGCCGCCCCCATCGCCCTCGTCCTGGCCGGGACCATGCTGGTGGCCACGGCCTGCGGCATGGTCGACGTCGTCCTGACCGCGGCCGGCCACACCCTGGCCAGCCTGCTCAACCTGCTGGCCGCGGTCGCCTGCACGGTCGCGCTCGACGTGGCCCTGATCCCCTCCCAGGGGGCGTTCGGCGCGGTCGTCGGCTGGTCGGCCGGGGTGATCGTGAAGAACCTGTTGCCGTTGTGGCAGCTCCACCACCGCTACGGCCTGCGCCCGTTCGGCCGCCACACCCTGCCCGCCCTGCGCCCGCGCACCTGGGCGGCGGCCGCGTGAACACGCCCGTCCTGGTCACCGGCCTGCCCAGAAGCGGCACGAGCTGGGCCGGCAAGATGCTCACCGCCGGGGGCGGCCTGGTCTACGTCAACGAGCCGCTCAACCCGCAGCACCCGCCGGGCCGCTGCCCCGGCGTGCTGCGGGCCGAGGTCACCCACCGGTTCCAGTACATCTGCGACGACAACGCCGCCGACTTCCTGCCCGCCTTCCGCGACACGGTCGCCCTGCGCTACCACTGGCTCGCCGAGTTGCGCGCCAACCGCTCCCCCTACGACCTGGCCCGTCTGGCGCGCTACGGCACCGCGTTCGCGTTCGGCCGCCTGAGCGGGCGCCGGGCGCTGCTCGACGACCCGTTCGCGGTGTTGTCGGCTCATTGGTTCGCCCGGCGGCTGGGTTGCGCGGTCATCGTCCTCGTCCGTGATCCGGTGTCGTTCGTGGCCAGCTGGCGCCGTCTCGGGTGGCGGTTCGACGTCGGCGACCTGGTCGGCCAGCCGCTGCTCGTCCGCGACCATCCCGGCCTGCTGGAGCTGTGCCCGCTGCTCGGCTCCGCCGACGACCTGGCCACCATCGCGGCCCTGTGGCGGGCCGCGCGGACGGTGCTGGCCGCCACGCCCGGCGTGCTGGTCGCCTCGTACGAGTCGCTGGCCGAGGATCCGGTCACCGGCTTCCGGCGTCTCTACGCCCATGCGGGCCTGCCGTGGTCACCGTCCGCCGAACGCCGGATCGTCCGGGCCTGCACCACGCCGTCCCGCCGGTCGGCGGCGTTCGCGTGGTCGGGGCTGTCCCGGACGGCCTTCCGTCCGATGGACTCCCGTCACGCCCTGGCCACGGCGGCCCGGGGTCTCACCCCTCAGGAGGCGGACCGCGTCCGGGCCCTCACCGCCTGAGCCTGGTCAGCAGGCAGCCGGCGAGCAGGCGTACCGCGAAGGGGAGATCGTCCACGAGGTAGCGCCGCGCCAGCCGTCCGGGCTCGCTCATCAGCCGGAACGCCCACTCCAGCCCGGCCCGCCGCATCCAGCGCGGCGCCCGCTGGACCGTGCCGGCGGCGAAGGCGATGGCCGCCCCGCAGCCCACGAACCACGCCTGCGGCAGCTCCTCGCGCAGCTCGGCGATGAGCAGGTCCTGCCGGGGGAAGCCCAGCCCGACGAACACCAGGCGGGGCCGCGCCGCGACGACCCGGCGCCGCACCCGCTCCCGCCCCTCCGCCGTTTCGTCGAAGTGGTACGGCGGCGCGTGCACCCCGGCCACCTTCAGCCCGGGACGGCAGCTCCTGAGCTCGTCGGCGGCCAGCTCGGCCACCCCCGGCGGCCCGCCGAGCAGGTACACCGGCCAGTTGCGGGCCGCGGCCACCTCGCTGAGCGACCAGATCAGGTCGGCCCCGGTGACCCGTTCGGGCAGCGGGGTGCCGAGCAGTCTGGCCGCCCACACCAGCGGCATGCCGTCGGCCACCACGATCTCGGCCGAGCCCACGAGCTCCTGGAGGGCGGGGTCGCGGGCGACGGCCCGGCAGATGTCGACGTTGGGCGTCACGATGCGGCCGCCCCTGCCTGCCGCGGCCTCCGCCGCCACCCAGCGCACCACGTCGGCCTCGGTGACGACGTCCAGCCCGACGCCGCCGACCCGCACGCGCTCCCCCGCACGCCTCCGGCGACCGGCCTCGGCGGGCCCGCGGCCCGCCGGTCGCTCGGGCGGGAGGTTGCGGGCGGCCCCCGGCTCGGAGCCACGGGCCCGGCCGGCCACGGGCCCGGCCGGGCGGGTCCACGCGGACTCGGCGGCATGCCCGGCCCCGGACGCGTGGGTCCGGGCGGACGCGGACTCGGCGGCATGGCCGCGAGCGGTCGCGGGGTCGGCAGCGGGATTCGGGGTGGGCGGGCGCTGGACGGGGACGGCGGGAATGCGGGTCCTGGGCGGGGTCATATGCCGTGCCCCCGTCCGTGCAGCAGCCCGAGCACGGTCGCGGCCGGGACGATCCCCGCCGCGACGGCCAGCGCGATCGGCGCCCGCGGCTCACCCGGCCGCGCCCCGAACGCGCGCAACGCCCACCGGACCGCCGCGCGCCGCCGCCCGAGCGCCGCGTACGCGAAGGCGAGCTGGCCGTAGACCCGCGCCGCGCCGCGCCGGTCGGCGGCCAGCTCGGGATGGCGGTCGAGCATCCAGTCGAGCCCCGCGATCCGGTCCGCCCAGCGGGCCGCGTAGTAGGACGACCCACCCCACCGCACGCGGACGAGCGGCCGGTCGACGTGCGTGATCGGCCGCCGCCGGGCCGCGCGCAGGGCCAGGTCCCAGTCCTCGTTCTGGCCCCCGGGGGCGCTCTCGTCGGCCCACAGGGCCCCGCGCCGGAACAGGAACGTCGAGGAGTGCACCATCACCATGCGCGACCGCAAAAGGTCGGCCGTGGTCACCGAGTCGGCGCCCGCGAGCCTGGCCACCCGGCGCCGCCCGTGCTCGACCTCGATGGCGCAGCTCGCGAACTCGCCACCGGCGGCGGTCAGCGCCCGCACCTGGGCGGCGAGCTTGCCCGGCAGCCACAGGTCGTCGTCGTCGCAGAAGGCGACGAGATCGGTGTCGAGAGCCGCTATGCCGGTGTTGCGCGCTCCAGGAAGCCCAGGGGTACGCCGGTTGGCCAGGACGGGCACGCCCAGCTCCGGCCCCGGGCGCCCGCGCCCCCCGTCGTCGACCACGACCACGACGAGCCGCCCCGGATAGTCCTGGGCCAGCACCGCCGCCACCGCCTCGCGCAACAGCTCTGGCCGGTCGCCGCAGGACGGGATCACCACCCCCACGGACGGCAACGCGCTCACGCGGCGACCTCCCGGTAGCCGTACCGGACGCGGAGGGGCCAGGTGAGCGCGGTGACCAGCCGCCGGTCGCGGACGGGCAGCGCCGAACGCCACGAGTCGTCGCACCGCAGCCTGATCCCCCCGACCTGGAAACGCATCGGATTGCCGGACGCGGTGTGCGCGGGCCCGAGCCGCGCCGTCGTGCCCTCCAGGAACGGCAGGCCGGGAACGTCGAGCCCGAGGAAGCCGGCCAGCGCGGTCAGCGTGGGCTCCGGGTCGGCGACCAGGTCTTCGTAGCGCACCCGGGTCACGCGGGCCCCCTGGCGGGCGAGGAGCTCGAGGCCGGCGTTCTGGGCCGTCCAGTGGAGGGACGTGCGCAGCGGCCCCCAGCGGGTCATGGGACGCCCGTCCTCGGGCCGTTCGACGGTCCTGCGCCAGGAGTGGGCCACCGCCCGCGGGTCCCGGACGACGTGCACGACGCGGACGTCCATGCCGGCCGCGACCAGGCAGTGGGCGAGGGAGGCGTGCTTGCTGGAGTCGATCACGACGGGCGCGCCGGTCGCCTCGTAGACCCTCCGGTAGGCCCGCGCGTACTCGGCCAGGTCGGGATGCGCGATGCGCCCCATCCGGTGGGTGCGATCGACCCGCTGCCGCAACGTGAGCATCCGCTCGGCCAGCGACGGCCGCCACCCGCCGAACGCCGCCCGGCCCACCTGCCGCCAGAAGTCGCAGGCGGCGAAGGCCGCGCCGCAGCCGCACGGCTCTCCGGCCAGCACGCCCCTCGACCACAGGTGGACCACCTCGCCGAGCGCCACCACGCCGGGCAGCTCGGCGAGCAGTCGCTCCAGCAGAGTGGTGCCACTACGGCCGAGGCCCCCGAGGAAGATCACTCGGGTGGCGGATGCGCGGTCGGTCACAGGGGGAGGGCCTTCACGTCGCCAACACGGAACGCGACGACCCTAGCGCGGAGGGTAATCAGATGGTCAGGAAACCCCGCAAAGATCTACCGAAACGGCGAACGGCCCGGCGTGGTGTCGCCGGGCCGTTCGGAACGCTCAGCTGGCGTCGATGATCATGCCGGCGCCGACCGTGCCGTTGGTGGCCTCGTCCACGAGGATGAAGCCGCCGGTCAGCCGGTTGCGGGCGTAGTCGTCGACGAACAGCGGCTGGGTGACCCGCAGCGAGACCCGGCCGATCTCGTTCAGGCCGAGGGAGGTGGCCTGCTCGTCCCGGTGCAACGTGTTGACGTCGAGCCGGTAGTGCAGGTCGCGCACCAGCGCCCGCGCCGTACGGGTGGTGTGCTTGATCGTCAGCTTGGTGCGCGGGGTCAGCTTGAGGCTGTCGGCCATCCAGCAGACCATGGCCTCCAGCTCCTGGGCCGCGTGCGGCTGGTTGTTGGGCCTGGCGATCATGTCGCCGCGCGAGATGTCGAGGTCGTCCTCGAAGCGCAGCGTGACCGACATGGGCGGGAACGCCTCCTCCACCGGCCCGTCGAACGTGTCGATCGAGGCGATCCGCGTGCTCAGCCCGGACGGCAGGTGGGTCACCTCGTCGCCCGGCTTGAGCACTCCGCCCGCGACCTGGCCCGCGTAGCCGCGGTAGTCGTGGAAGGCGTGGTCGGTGGCCTTCTGCGGACGGATCACGTACTGGACGGGGAAGCGCACGTCGACCAGGTTGCGGTCGGAGGCGATGTGCACGTTCTCCAGGTGGTGGAGCAGGGAGGTGCCGAGGTACCAGGGCATGTTCTCCGAGCGCGAGACGACGTTGTCGCCGTTGAGCGCGGAGATCGGGATGAACGTCAGGTCGCTCACGTTGAGCTTGGAGGCGAAGGAGGTGAACTCCTCCCGGATCTCCTCGAAGCGCTCCTGCGAGTAGTCGACCAGGTCCATCTTGTTCACGGCCAGCACCAGGTGCGGCACGCGCAGCAGCGAGGTCAGGAACGCGTGCCGGCGCGACTGCTCCAGCACGCCCTTGCGCGCGTCGATGAGGATGATCGCCAGGTCAGCCGTGGAGGCGCCGGTGACCATGTTCCTGGTGTACTGGATGTGCCCGGGCGTGTCGGCGATGATGAACTTGCGCTTGGGCGTGGCGAAGTAGCGGTAGGCCACGTCGATCGTGATGCCCTGCTCGCGCTCGGCCCGCAGGCCGTCGGTCAGCAGCGACAGGTCGGTGTACTCGGTACCGCGGTCGCGGGAGGTACGCTCGACCGCTTCGAGCTGGTCCTCGAAGATGGCCTTGGAGTCGAAGAGCAACCGTCCGATGAGGGTGGACTTGCCGTCGTCGACGCTTCCCGCGGTGGCAAAGCGAAGAATGTCCATCAGAAGTAGCCCTCTCGCTTGCGGTCCTCCATGGCGGCCTCGGACGAGCGGTCGTCGGCCCTGGTGGCCCCCCGCTCGGTGATCCGGGTGGCCGCGATCTCCTCGATGATCTCCTCGACCGTGGCGGCCGTGGACTGCACGGCGCCGGTGCAGGTCATGTCGCCGACCGTGCGGTAGCGCACGACGGCCTCGAACAGCGGCTCGTCGTCGCCGCGGGACACGACGTCGGAGTCGGGCAGCAACATGCCGTCGCGCTCGAACACCTTGCGGGTGTGCGAGAAGTAGATGGACGGGATCTCGATGCCCTCACGCCGGATGTAGTCCCAGATGTCGAGCTCGGTCCAGTTGGACAGCGGGAAGACCCGGATGTGCTCGCCCTTGCGGATGCGGGAGTTGTAGAGGTTCCACAGCTCGGGGCGCTGGTTCTTCGGGTCCCACTGGCCGAAGTCGTCGCGGAAGGAGAACACGCGCTCCTTGGCGCGGGCCTTCTCCTCGTCGCGCCTGGCCCCGCCGAAGACGGCGTCGAACTCGTGCTCCTCGATCCCGTCGAGCAGCGTGGTGGTCTGCAGGCGGTTGCGCGAGGCGCGCCGGCCGGTCTCCTCGACCACCCGGCCGCTGTCGATCGACTCCTGCACGCTGGCCACGATCAGGCGCGCGCCCAGCTCCTCGGAACGGCGGTCGCGGAACTCGATGACCTCGTCGAAGTTGTGCCCGGTGTCGACGTGCATCAGCGGGAACGGGATGGCCGCGGGCCAGAACGCCTTCTCCGCGATGCGGAGCATGACGATCGAGTCCTTGCCGCCGGAGAAGAGCAGACACGGCCGCTCGAACTCCGCCGCCACCTCGCGCATGATGTGAATGGCCTCGGCTTCGAGTACGTCGAGCTGCGACGTCGTGTAGTCGCGCTGGAGCATGGGCGCTTCCTCCGGCGGTTAGCGATGCAGGTCCCGAATTCCGGCGAGCAGGGATGTCGCCAGCTCCGGTAGGGAAACCAGGATATCCGGTAGTGAGGGGTCGGCTTGGTTGTAGGTCAGCTCCGAGCCGTCGACGCGGCTGGCGAACGCCCCGGCCGCCTGGGCGACGGCGACGGGGGCCGCGGAGTCCCACTCGTACTGGCCGCCGGCGTGCACGTACGCCTCGACCTCGCCGGTGAGCACCGCGGAGATCTTCGCCCCCGCCGATCCGATCGGCACGAGGTCGGCCCCCAGCAGGTAGGCCAGCTTCTGGACGAACTCCGGCGGCCGGGTGCGGCTCACCGCGATACGGAAGCGGCCCTTCTCGAAGGCGGGAAGGGCCGGCGGCTCGGCGGTGGTCAGCGTACGGCCCTGCGCGGGCAGCGCCACTGCGCCCGCGGTCAGCTTGCCGCGCTCCCACAGCGCGACGTGCACGGCCCAGTCGGCCCGGCCCTCCTCGGCGAACTCGCGCGTGCCGTCGAGGGGATCGACGATCCACACGCGCTCGGCGCCCAGCCGGCGCGGGTCGAGCCGCTCCTCGCGGGTGGCCTCCTCGGACAGGACACTGTCACTGGGACGCAACCGTGCCAGCGCCTCCATGAGGAACACGTGCGCGGCCCGGTCGCCCTCCGCGCGCAGCGCGGCGGAGTCGCCGAACCCGGTCTGCTCGCGGACCCGCAGCAGCCTCTCGCCAGCTTCCGTCGCCAGGTCGCCGGCCACGGCGTGGTCGTCGCGAATCGTCATCAATATGCTCCTTGCCCGCGGGCGACGGCCGACCAAGTCTTCCACAGGATCTGGAGGTCCAGCGTGAGGGACCAGTTCTCCACGTAACGCAGGTCGAGACGGACGGATTCCTCCCACGATAGGTCAGATCGCCCGCTCACTTGCCACAGCCCGGTCAGCCCCGGACGCACCAGAAGCCGTCTGCGCACGTCGTCACCGTAGCGCGCCACCTCCTCCGGAAGCGGCGGACGGGGGCCGACCAGCGACATGTGTCCGAGGAGCACGTTGATGAGCTGGGGCAGCTCGTCGAGGGAGTGGCGGCGCATCAGCGTGCCGAGCGGCGTCACGCGCGGATCGTTGCGGATCTTGAACAGCACGCCGTCGTGGTCGCTGACGAGAGTGATCTTCTGCTGCTCCGAGCCGCGCCGCATGGTACGGAACTTCAGGATCGTGAACGGCCTGCCGTCTTTGCCGATCCTGGTCTGGCGGAACAGCGCGGGCCCCGGGCTCGTGCCGCGTACGGCCACGGCCAGGACCGCCAGCAGCGGCGACAGCAGCACCAGCAGCGCGGTGGCGACCACGCGGTCGAAGACGTTCTTGACCAGTTGCCGGGCGCCGGTCAGCTCGGGGTGCTCGACGTGCAGCAGCGGCAGCCCGGCGGCCGGCCGGATCATCGTGCGCGGGCCGGCGACGTCCATCAGGGCGGGGGCGACCACCAGCTCGGTGTGGGTGCGCTCCAGCCGCCAGGCCAGCCGGCGCAGCGCGTCGCCGTCCATCTCGGGGCAGGCCAGCACCGCCACGGTGTCGGCGCGCACCTGGTCGACGACCAACGGCACGTCGCCGAAGTCGCCCACGACGGGCACCTCGGTCAGCACCCCGGGCGGCTCGCCGTAGGGCAGGCAGGCGGCCACGACGTCCATGCCGTGGTGGCGCTCCCTGCGGAAGAGGTGGACCAGCTCGGCGATCGAGGCCGGATGGCCGACCGCGACCACGCGGCGCATGCAGGCCCCGGCCGCCCTGCGCCGGTTGAGCGAGCGCCGCAGCACGTAGCGGGCGACCAGCGTGAGCAGCGTGACCAGGGGCAGCGCGAGCACGACGTAGCCGCGGGCGACGTCGGTCTTGGTGACGTACGAGCCGATCGCGGTGGCCGCGGTCAGCGCCACGCCGGCGTGCACGACGCGGCGGAACTCCTCGGAGCCGACGCCGATCATGCGCGGCTCGTAGGCCCGGTTGAGCGCGACCGCGCAGACCCACACCCACGGCAACGCCACGCTGACCAGCAGGTACGGCAGCACGTAAGGGGTGAACCCGCCGAACCTGCCGCAGAAGGCGGCGGCGGACCCGATGCCCGCCCCGCACAGATCACCCACCACGGCACGGAACCGGTAGGAACGCATCCACGCCGGAGTCACCGGGCTGACCCGCCACGAGAGGGCCTCGCCGGACTTCACGGGCTCTCCTGCCTCACTCCGTGAGGCGGCCTCGGTCGCCAAATGCCGTCTTCCCCCGCTCCGCTCCCGCCGTCGCTCCGGGCGGTGGCACGCACGCCTCTGTGTGCCCGTTCCCGAACGGACAGTCACCGATGCTAGCCGCGCCTGCACCGCGACAGGCGGCGAACGGTTCTATGCGGCGATCAGCGCGGAGGGCCGGAAATGTGCAGATCAGCCCGGTGGAAGTCGTTCTGGGTGGCTTCCAGGCCACGTGCTATGAGCGACTCGACGACGTCGGCGCCCCGGTCGACGAGGAAGGGCAGATCCTTGCGCTCGACGGTGGCGAAGTCGCGGAGCACGAAGGTGGCCGGGTCCATGCGGCCGGGCGGCCGGCCGATGCCGAAGCGCACCCTCAGGTAGTCGCGGGTGCCGAGGACCTTGGTGATGGACTTGAGCCCGTTGTGGCCGTTGTCGCCGCCGCCGAGCTTGGCGCGCAGCGCGCCGTAGGGGACGTCGAGCTCGTCGTGGACGACGATCAGCCGGTCGGAGCCGATCTTGTAGAAGTCGGCGAGCGCCTTGACCGGCCCGCCCGACAGGTTCATGTACGTCAGCGGCTTGGCCAGCACGGCCGCCCGCGTCTCCAGCACCTCGGACCTGCTCTTGTGCGCCTTGAAGCGCCCGCCGGCCCGCGCGGCCAGCTCGTCGAGCACCATGAAGCCCGCGTTGTGCCTGTTACCCGCGTATTCGGGCCCCGGATTGCCCAGTCCGACGATCAGCCAGCGGTCCATGTGCGCTCCCCTTACAGCGGAACGGGGGCGGCCTCGCGCCACCCCCGTTTTCGCGGTACGTGCTTACTCGGCGGCAGCCTCGGCGCTCTCGCCCTCGCCCTCGGCCTCGGCGGTCTCGCCCTCGGCGGCCTCCTCGGCCTCCGCGGCGGGCTCCTCGGTCGGCTTGGCGATGACGTGGAGGACCACGGCCTCGGGGTCGGCGGCCAGCGTGGCGCCCGACGGCAGGTTGAGCTGCGCGGCGGTGATCACGGTGCCGACCTCCATGCCCTCGACGTCGACCTCGACGCCGGTCGGGATGTGGGTCGCCTCGGCCTCGACGGCCACCGAGACGAGCTGCTGGTCGAGCAGGCCCTCGGAGTTGACGTCGCCGGTCGTGGTGACCGGGATCTCGACGGTGACCTTCTCGCCGCGCTTGACCAGGAGCAGGTCGACGTGCTCGACGAAGCCCTTGATCGGGTCGCGCTGGACGCCCTTGGGCAGGGCCAGCTCGTCGACGCCGTCACCCTGGAGGCGGATCAGCACGTTGGGCGTGCGGAGGGCGAGCAGCACCTCGTGACCGGGCAGGGTCAGGTGCTTGGGGTCGATGCCGTGCCCGTAGAGGACGGCGGGCACCTTGTCGGCGCGGCGGATCTTGCGGGCGGCGCCCTTGCCGAACACCGTGCGCGACTCGGCGGCGATACGTACTTCAGACACGACATCTCCTAGGGATGCAGAGATCGGATTGTGGCGCGCTCCCCCTCACCCGCCCTAGCGGAAGGCGTTACGAGCGCAACCCGTACAGCTTACTCGCTCAGGTGTCGCCCTCGAACAGGCTCGTGACGGAGCCGTCGGTGAAGACCTCGGTGACGGCGCGGGCGATGAGCGGCGCGATCGAGAGCACCGTCAGCTTGTCGAACCGCTTGGCCTCCGACAGCGGCAGCGTGTTGGTCACGATGACCTCGGAGATGCGCGAGTTCTTCAGCCGGTCGACGGCGGGGTCGGAGAAGACCGCGTGGGTGGCGGCGACGATGACGTTGGTCGCGCCCTGCTCGTAAAGGGCGTCGGCGGCCTTGCAGATCGTGCCGGCGGTGTCGATCATGTCGTCGATCAGCACGCAGGTGCGGCCGCTGACCTTGCCGACGACCTCGCTGACCTTCACCGAGTTGGCCACGTCGAGGTCGCGGCGCTTGTGGATGAAGGCCAGGGGCGTGCCGAGGGTGTCGGCCCAGCGCTCGGACAGGCGGACGCGGCCGGTGTCGGGCGAGACGACGGTCGTGTTCTCCAGGTCGAGCTTGTTCTTCAGGTAGCTCTCCAGCACCGGCATCGCGAACAGGTGGTCGACGGGACCGTCGAAGAAGCCCTGGATCTGCGAGGTGTGCAGGTCGATCGACATGAGCCGGTCGGCGCCGGCGGTCTTGAACAGGTCGGCCATCAGCCGGGCCGTGATGGGCTCGCGGCCGCGGCCCTTCTTGTCCTGGCGGGCGTAGCCGAAGAACGGCATGACCACGGTGATGCGCTTGGCCGAGGCCCGCTTGAGCGCGTCGACCATGATGAGCTGTTCCATGATCCACTTGTTGATGGGACCGGTGTGGCTCTGGATCACGAACGCGTCGCAGCCGCGGACGGACTCCAGGTAGCGGGCGTAGATCTCGCCGTTGGCGAAGTCGATCAGTTTGGTGGGGGTGAGGGAGACGCCGACGTGCTCGGCAACCTCTTCGGCCAGCTCTGGATAGGCCCGGCCGGAGAAGAGCATGAGGTTCTTCTCGCCCGGCTGTTTGATGCTGGTCACTGTTCGTTCTCCTGCTGTGCTCGCTCGGCCAGCGCCCGTTCGGCGGCGGCGGCCGACTTGGTGCCCGCGCGCTTGCGCAGGACCCATTTCTCGATGTTGCGCTGTCGCGCCCTGGCCACGCCCATCGCCCCTGGGGGTACGTCGCTGACGATCACGGATCCGGCCGCGGTGTTGGCGCCTTCGCCGATCGTCACGGGGGCGATGAGCATGGTGTCGCAGCCGACGAACGCGCCGTCGCCCACGGTGGTGTGGTGTTTGTCGACCCCGTCGTAGTTGACGAAGACGGTGGAGGCGCCGATGTTGACGTCTTCCCCGATGGTGGCGTCGCCGGCGTAGGTGAGGTGGGGCACCTTGGAGCGCTCGCCGACCTTGGTGTTCTTCATCTCGACGAACGTGCCCGCCTTCGACCTGCGGCTGAGCACGGTGCCGGGGCGCAGGTAGGCGTAGGGGCCGACGTTGGCCTCGGGGCCGATCTCGGCGTTGTCGCAGACCGCGTTGCGCACGACGGCGCCCTCGCCGACGCGGGTGTCGGTCAGCGTGGTGGCCGGGCCGACCTCGGCTCCGGCGCCGATGACCGTGCGGCCGTGGAGCTGGGTACCGGGATGGACGACGGCGTCGGGCCCGATCTCGACGCCAACGTCGACCCACGTGGTGGCCGGGTCGACGACGGTGACGCCGGCGCGCATGTGCTGCTCCAGCAGCCGCTGGTTGAGCACCTTGCGGGCGAAGGCGAGCTGGACGCGGTCGTTGACGCCCTCGACCTCGACGTAGTCGGCGGCCACGCAGGCGCCGACCCGGTGGCCGTCGCCGCGCAGGATGCCGAGGACGTCGGTGAGGTACTCCTCGCCCTGGGCGTTGTCGGTGGACACGCGCTTGACGGCGTCGGCGAGCAGCAGGCCGTCGAAGGCGTAGATGCCGGAGTTCATCTCCTTGATCGCGCGCTGCTCGTCGTCGGCGTCCTTCTCCTCGACGATCTCCAGCACGGCGCCGGAGGGGTCGCGGACGATCCGGCCGTAGCCGGTCGGATCGGGCACCTCGGCCGTCAGCACGGTGACCGCGTTGCCGTCGGCGGCGTGCTTGGCGAGCAGCGTGGCGAGGGTGCGGGCCTGCATGAGCGGCACGTCGCCGTAGGTGACCAGGATCGTGCCGGCGATCGTGCCGACCTCTTCGAGCACGGTGCGGACGGCGTGGCCGGTGCCGCGCTGCTCACGCTGGACGACGGCGCGCGCGTCGGGGCTGGTGGCGGCCAGATGACCGCCGACCTGTTCGAGCGCATGGCCGATGACCACGATGAGCCGCTCGGGATCGAGGTCGCGGGCGGCGGCGAGCATGTGGTCGACCAGCGCGCGGCCGCACAGCTCGTGGAGGACTTTCGGGGTCTGGCTCTTCATCCGGGTGCCCTCGCCCGCGGCGAGGACGATGACGGCTGCCGGGCGCGGCACACTCACGGACTGAGACTCCCTGTGACTGGACGGATCAGGGTCGTCGGCGCGGCTACCGCGCCGCAACCCCCCCGACACCGTGAGGATACCTGCCCGGTTCGTAACTCTCTCGCGCGGGGAGTCGCGGGATGGCTGTCAAGGCTCCCGGAAGAGGACTCGAACCCCTACAAAGTGGACCAAAACCACTTGTCCTGCCGATTAGACGATCCGGGACGGACCGGACGCCGTGGCGTCCGACACACAGCCCCTACGATACCGAGCCCGCACGGGCGTATGCGCCCTCAATTCTCTCCCACATCTCCAGTGGCCGTGAATACCGGGGACACGCAGGGGTAGTCGGCGCGCTGACCGTATAACAGACCACCCCAAATGCCGCAAGGCACGAAACCCACTCACCTGGGCGAGCCGACCGTCAGCTAAGTGACATCCACAACTTAGGGCTTCCTTACTTACGATGGCGTAGGTTACGGTGGCGTAGCCTGGACATTCATCCTCATACATGTCGTTGGAGGTAGCCCATGACCGTTCTCGCCGAGCGTTCCTCCCCCGCCCCGAAGCCCGACTTCGAACCCGACCCGAAATCCAGGGCAGAGATCATCACGTTCGCCCTCGTGGTCGGACTGCCCCTGGTCGCGCTCGCGGCGGCGGTGCCCCTGGCCTGGGGATGGGGACTCGGCTGGACGGACATCGCCATCGCCTTCGTCTTCTACGTCGTCTCCGGGCTCGGCGTCACCGTCGGGTTCCACCGCTACTTCACGCACGGCTCGTTCAAGGCCAAGCGGCCACTGAAGATTGCGATGGGCATCGCGGGCAGCCTGTCGCTGGAGATGTCCGTGCTGGACTGGGTGGCCACGCACCGCAAGCACCACAAGTTCTCCGACAAGGAGGGCGACCCGCACTCGCCGTGGCGCTTCGGCCCCGGCTTCAAGTCCATGTCCAAGGGCCTGCTGTACGCCCACATGGGCTGGCTGTTCGAGAGCGAGCGCACCAACCGCGAGAAGTACGCCCCCGACCTGTGCAAGGACGAGGACATCCAGAAGCTGCACAAGTGGTTCCCCACGCTGGCCCTCGTCTCCATCCTGCTGCCCGGCGTGCTCGGCCTGCTGCTGACCTGGTCCTGGCAGGGCGGCCTGACCGCGCTGTTCTGGGGCTCGCTGATCCGCATCGGCCTGCTGCACCACGTGACCTGGTCGATCAACTCGATCTGCCACGTCTTCGGCGAGGAGTCCTTCCAGACGCGTGACAAGTCGCGCAACGTCTGGTGGCTGGCCATCCCGTCGTTCGGCGAGTCCTGGCACAACCTGCACCACTCCGACCCCACCTGTGCCCGGCACGGCGCGCTCAAGGGCCAGATCGATCTCAGCGCCGGCACGATCCGCCTCTTCGAACGGGCGGGCTGGGTGTCCGACGTGCGCTGGCCGACGCCAGAACGCCTGGCGGCGAAGCGCATTGCCTGACGAGAATCAGCCGATGAACGGCCATTCGTCCGTGGCCGTCATTATGGAACCCGTGACCGAACCCCGATCTCGCAGGCGCATGTCCGGTAGAGAGCGCAGAGAGCAGCTGATCCGGATCAGCCGCACGCTGTTCGCCGAGAAGGGGTTCGACGGGACCTCCATAGAGGAGATAGCCGCCACCGCGCAGGTGTCGAAACCCGTGGTGTACGAGCATTTCGGCGGCAAGGAAGGCGTCTACGCGGTCGTCGTCGACCGCGAGATGCAGAAGCTGCTCGGCATGATCACCTCGGCCCTCGCCGCCTCCCACTCCCTCATCAAGCTGGAGCGGGCCGCCCTGGCCCTGCTCCAGTACATCGAGGAGAGCAGCGAGGGCTTCCGCATCCTGGTGCGCGACTCGCACGCGGCCTCGGGCACGGGCACGTTCGCGAGCCTGATCAGCGAGATCGCCAGCCAGGTCGAGGACGTCCTGGCCGACGAGTTCGCCGGCCGGGGCTACGACCCCAAGCTCGCCCCGATGTACGCCCAGATGCTGGTCGGCATGGTCGCGCTGACCGGCCAGTGGTGGCTGGACGTGCGCAAGCCGGGCCGCGAGGAGGTCGCCGCGCACCTGGTGAACCTGGCCTGGAACGGCCTGACCGGCCTGAACCCGAGCCCGGCGATCTCGGTGGCCACCCGCAACCAGGCCGCCGCCGCCAAGCCGCGCGTCAGCGACAAGGATCTGCGCGACTTCGAGAAGGCGCGCGAGAAGGAGCTCAAGGAAGCCGAGAAGCTCCGCCAGCGAGAGTTGCGTGATGCGGAGAAAGCCAGGGTACGAGAGTTGAAGGAGCGCGAGCGGCTGCTGAAGGAGGCGGAGAAGGCCCGCGAGCGCGAGGAGAAGATCCGTCAGCGGGAGGCCAGGCTCGCCGAGCGCGCCGCACGCCTGGAGCAGGCCGACCAGCCAGAGTGAGTTCGTTGCGGCTACGTTAACGTTCCGTTCAACCAATCGGGGCAATATAGGCCATATGTCCGCGGAACCGCTGCAATCGGGAAACGACCTGCCCCTGCCACAGGAGCGGTTCCTCAACCGCGAGGAAAGCTGGCTCCAGTTCAACGAGCGCGTACTCGAACTGGCCGAGGACCCGTCGGTCCCCCTGCTCGAACGGGTGCGCTTCCTGGCCATCTTCGCCAGCAACCTCGACGAGTTCTTCCGCGTACGGGTGGCCGGCCTCAAGCGGCGCATGGCCACCGGCCTGCTGCTGCGCACCAAGAGCGGGCTGAAGCCGCGCGAGGAGCTGGCCCGGATCGCCACGATCGCCGACTCCCTGGCCAAGCGGCACGCCGCCGCCTTCCACGACCGGGTCTGCCCCCAGCTCGCGACCGAGGGCATCGAGATCGTCCGGTGGGACGACCTGGGCCGCGAGGAGCGCACGGAGCTGCGCAAGCTGTTCAGGGAGCGGATCAGGCCCGTGCTGACGCCGCTGGCGGTCGACCCGGCCCACCCGTTCCCCTACATCTCCGGGCTCAGCCTCAACCTGGCCGTGCTGGTGCGCAACCCGATCACCGACCACACCGTCTTCGCGCGGGTGAAGGTGCCCTCGCAGCTCCCCCGGTTCGTGCCGGCGTCGAAGGACCGGTTCGTGCCGATGGAGGACGTCATCGCGGCGCACCTCGGCCAGCTCTTCAAGGGCATGGAGATCCTCCAGCACCACGTCTTCCGCGTCACCAGGAACGAAGACCTCGACGTCGACGAGGACGTCACCGAGAACCTCATGCAGGCGCTGGAGAAGGAGCTGCTCAAGCGGCGGTTCGGGCCGCCCGTGCGGCTGGAGGTCGAGGACACGATCACGCCCGAGGTGCTGGCACCGCTCATCGAGGAGCTGGAGCTGGCCCCGCACGAGATCTACCGGCTGCCCGGCCCGCTCGACCTGACCGGCCTGCACGCCATCGCCGACCTCGACCGCGGCGAGCTGAGCTACCGCCCGTTCGTGCCGGCCGAGGTGATCAACGCCGAGGACGACCTCTTCTCCACCCTGCGCGAGCGCGACGTGCTGCTGCACCACCCGTACGACTCGTTCGCGACCAGCGTGCAGCGTTTCATCGAGGTGGCCGCGGCCGACCCCCGGGTGCTGGCGATCAAGCAGACCCTCTACCGGACCAGCGGCGAGTCGCCCATCGTCGACGCGCTGATCGACGCGGCCGAGGCGGGCAAGCAGGTCGTCGTGGTCGTGGAGATCAAGGCCCGCTTCGACGAGCACGCCAACATCTCCTGGGCCAGGAAGCTGGAGCGGGCCGGCTGCCACGTGGTCTACGGCGTGGTCGGCCTGAAGACCCACTGCAAGCTGGCCCTCGTCGTACGGCAGGAGCCCTCGGGCGAGCTGCGCCGCTACTGCCACATCGGCACCGGCAACTACAACCCCAAGACGGCCCGCCAGTACGAGGACTTCGGCCTGCTCACCGCCGACCCGCTGGTGGGCGAGGACGTCACCGACCTGTTCATCCACCTGACCGGCTACTCCAACCACTCGGCCTACCGCCGGCTGCTGGTCGCGCCGCACTCGATGCGCAGCGGCCTGCTGGCCAGGATCGACCGGGAGATCGCCCACCAGCAGGCGGGCCGCCCGGCGCGGATCAGGATCAAGACGAACTCGCTGGTGGACGAGCCGATCATCGACGCGCTCTACCGGGCGTCCAGGGCGGGGGTGCCGGTGGACCTGTGGGTGCGCGGTATCTGCATCCTTCGCCCAGGAATCCCCAATTTGTCAGAAAATATCCGCGTAAGGTCGGTTTTGGGGCGCTTTTTGGAGCACTCCCGCGTGTACGAGTTCGGCCTCGGCAGACGTCCCGAGGTGTGGATCGGCAGCGCCGACCTGATGCGCAGGAACCTCGACCGCCGGGTCGAGGCCCTGGTCAAGGTGACCTCCCAGCAGCACAAGGCGTACCTGATCGAGCTGATGGACCTGGCCATGGCCGACACCACGAACGCGTGGTGGCTCAACTCCGACGGCACCTGGATCCGCCACCAGGGCGAGGACCTGCAGAGCCATCTCGTCGGCACCAGGCGATGGAGGACCGTTGACGACTGACCTGCTCCGGGCCGCCGGGGCCGTGGTCTGGAGGGGCGCGGAGAGCAGCCCCGAGGTCGCGGTGATCCACCGCCCGCGCTACGACGACTGGACCTTCCCCAAGGGCAAGCTGGAGAGCGGCGAACACGTCATCGCCGCCGCCTTGCGCGAGGTCGCCGAGGAGACCGGCCTGACGGTCGTCCTGGGCCGCGCCCTGCCGCCGATCCACTACCTCAGCGGCGGCCGGCTCAAGCGCGTCGACTACTGGACGGCGCGGGTCGCCTCCGACGCCGGCTTCGAGCCGGGCGACGAGGTCGACGGGCTGCGCTGGCTGCCCGTCGACCGGGCTCGCGAGCTGCTGACCTACGAGTGGGACGCCGGGCTGCTGCGCGCCCTGGCCGCCGCGCCGCTGGCGACCGTGCCGCTGGTGCTCGTCCGGCACGCCACGGCCGGGTCCAGGAGCCGGTGGGAAGGCGACGACGCGCTGCGCCCGCTGGACGACCACGGCGGCTCCCAGGCCGCCGCCCTGGCCACCGCGCTGCCCGCGTACCGGCCCGAGCTGCTGGTCAGCTCGCCCAGCCGGCGGTGCGTCCAGACGCTGGAGCCGTACGGGACCGAGATCAGGACCGAGCCGCTGCTCAGCGAGGAGGGCCAGGATCCGCACAAGACGCCGGACCTGGTCGGCGACCTCGCCGTGCCCGCCGCCGTGTGCAGCCACGGCAAGGTCCTGCCGCACCTGATCCACGCGCTGAGCGGCAAGGACGTGCACCTGCGCAAGGGCGCGTTCGCGGTGCTGCACCGGGTCGGCGGGCACGTCGTCGGCGTGGAGCGCTACGCGACCTGACGGCTCACCAGGTGACCGGCAGCCGGGCGAAGCCCTGGGTGATCCTGCCCTCGTTGCGCGGCAGCTCGGCGACGGGGACGGCCAGGCGCAGGCCGGGGAACCGCTGGAAGAGCCGGCTGAACACCGCCTCCAGCTCCACCCTGGCCAGGCTCGCGCCGATGCAGAACCGCGGGCCGTACCCGAAGGCGAGATGCGGGTCGGCCGGAGGACGTCCGATGACGAAGGTGTCGGGATCGGGATAGACGTCTTCGTCCCGGTTCGCCACGCCGGTGTTGAGGACGACGGCCTCGCCGCGGCGGATCGTGCGGCCGTCGATCTCGATGTCCTCGTGGGCGTACCTGGGCAGGCCGTGCAGGCTCGGCACGGCCATGCGCAGGATCTCCTCGACCGCGGCGGGCGCGAGCCCGGGGTTCGACCGCAGCAGGGCGAGCTGGCCGGGGTTGGCCAGCAGCAGGAGCACGCCGTGGTCGATGCGGTTGACCGTGGTCTCGTGCCCGGCGAACAGCAGGCCGGCGGCCAGCTCGGCGATCTTGCCGTCGTCGTCCAGCTCGTTCGCCAGGTCCGACAGGACGTCCTCGGCCGGTTCGTGCCGTTTGCGGGCGATCAGCCCGGCCATGTAGGCGCTGAGCTCGGCCCGTGCCGCCTCGCCGGCCGCCTCGTCCTGGAGGTCGGCCATGCGTGCCGACACGCCGCTGAAGTACTCCCTGTCCTCGTACGGGACGCCGAGCAGCCGGCAGATGACCAGCACGGGCAGCGGGAAGGAGAGCTCGGCGTGCAGGTCGGCCGGCGGCGTCAGCCCGGCCAGGCGGTCCAACCGCTCCTCGACCAGGGAGCCGACCTCGTCGGCGAGCCGCCTCATCCGGCGGGCCGAGAAGGAGGGGGCGAACAGCTTGCGCAGGCGCTCGTGGTCGGCCTTCTCGGTGGCGGCCTCGCCCTGCGGCCCGCCGAGCAGGGCCGAGTTCGACACGCGCGGCGCCCGCTCGGGCTCGGGGTGGGAACGTCCCAGCCGGCTGTCGGTGAACAGCCTGCGTGCCTGTTCGTAGCCGGTGACCAGCCAGACCTCGTCGCCCACCGAGGTGCGCACCCGCGCGATGCCCTCCTTCGCCCGCAGCTCCCGGTAGGCCGCCGGAACGTCGAGGGGGTCGCTGCGCGCGAAGGGAATTGCCGGAAGATTCGTCATAGAACCTTCTTAACCGCCTTCACGGTTTCCGCCCAGACTCTGGGGAAATCGGCCTCGGCGCGTTCGGCGGTGTTGCGTTCGATCCCGATCAGCAGCCCGTACGTGAAGGTGTCCTCGCCCGCCTGCCGGGCGCCCTCGGCCTCCTTGGCCAGCGTCTCCTGGGCGACCACGCCGTCCCGGTGCGCCCCCAGCACCTCCTGGACGTTCTCGGCCAGCTCGGCCAGCCTGGCCATGCCCTTGCCGAGGGTGGGTTCGAGCGCCTCGGCGGTGTATCGAGCGCGTTTGGCCGCCTTGCGGACGTCGTGCAGGGCGATCTCGCGGCGTCCGGCGTCCTCGGTGGCCTGGGCGGCCTCGTACGCCCTGGTCACGCGGTCCCAGCCGGCGGAGGCGAGGGCGGTGAGCTTCTCCTTCGCCGGCTTGGCGGCGGCCCTGCCCAGCTCGGGGGTGGCGATCAGGGCGTCGAGGGCGTCCAGGAGGGTGTAGTAGCGGGCGCCGCTGAGTGCGTCCTTGATGCGCTCGTACGCCTCCTGCTCGCGTACGCGCAGGTCCGCGCCGAGGCGGGTCTGGATGGGGCCGGTGACCAGCTCGGGGGCGAGGCCGGACAGCTCGCCGGCGAACCTGGCCCTGATCACCTCCAGGTCGCGGGCCTCGCCGAGCACCGTGCCGAGCCAGCGCAGCTCCTCCTGCACCTGCTCCGTGCCGGTCACCACCGACTTGAACGCCTTGAGCGCGCTGCGCAGCCTGCGCGAGGCCACCCGCATCTGGTGGACGGCGTCCTCCTCGGCCCTGCGCACCCGCGGATCCTGGCTGAGAAGGGCGGCGACCTGGCTCGACAGGTAGTCGATGACGGTCTCGCCCGCCGTGCCGGGCTCGGTGGCGACCCTGGCGGGCGGGGCGGGTTCGAGGAGCCGGGCGAGCTTGCTGGCGCTGCCCGCCGGGCTCGCCCCCGCCTTGCGCAGCCGCTTGCCGACCTTGGCCAGCAGGTCCCGCCGGTCCTCGGCCAGCAGCTCGGCCTCGACCTCACGCCACCGCAGCACCCTGCCGTCCCGGTGGACGGTGCCCTTCACCCGGTCGTCGGCGATCTCGACCAGCCGGGTGTCGCCGTCGTGCAGCAGGGTGACGCTGCGGCGGGTGTCGAGCTCGGCCACGACCTGGAGCTCCGCGCCCCGGGCGTAGGCCCGGACGAGCTCGGCCAGCTCCGGCGGCACGACCTTGGTGCTGCGGGTGAGCGGGCACGTGATCTCCTGGCGCACGCCCCTGGCCTTGGGCAGCTTCAGGTGCCAGCCCGCGTCGTCGCCGCCGCGCCTGCGTCTGAGCGTGACGCCGCGCGCGGCCAGCCGCAGATCGGCCGTGTCGTAGTAGAGCGCCACGAGCTGATGGCCGCGCGGGCCCGTGACCTGGGCCAGACTGCTCAGGTCCGGGATCGCGTAGTCGGTTGGAACGTCGAACTTGTCCTCGATCTCGATGCCCACTGCACCTCACAAGTGTCCGATTTCGGACCATGATGCCACCTGCAGGTGAACATCACACGGCCTGCAGGAGCTCGATCCGGTTGCCCACGGGGTCCGTCACGTAGATCCGGCGGTAGCCCGGGAAGAGGTCGTCGGGCACCGCGCCGGGGATCTTGGCCGCGTAGGCGTCGAGGTCCTCGACCAGGAACGCCGGGTGGGCCTTGCGTGCGGGCCTGAAGTCGTCCTCGATGCCGAGGTGGATCTCCACGCCGTCGCCGCGGAACCAGGCGCCCCCGCGTTTGGCCAGCTCAGGCGGTTTGGGGACCTCGCTCAGGCCGAGCACGTCGCCGTAGAAGGCGCGCAGTTCGGGCTCGCTGCCCTTGGGCGCGGCAAGCTGGACGTGGTGCAGGGCTTTGATCGTCATCTCTGGGTCTCCGGGAGCTATTTCTGGGCCACCACGAAGATGCGGCGGAAGGGGAAGGGGGTGCCGTAGCTCCTGGCCGGGTAGGCCTCGGCGAGCGGCCCGGCCAGGTCGGCCTTGAACCGCCGCTGCTCGGCAGGGTCGAGCCGGTCGAAGATCGGGCGCAGGGCCGTGCCGGAGACCCAGTCGAGGACCGGGTTCTCGCCCTGGAGCAGGTGCACGTACGTGGTCTCCCAGGCGTCCACCTGGCAGCCGCCGTCGTTGAGGAAGTCGAGATACTGGACCGGGTCGTCCACCGGGTTGTTCCTGTTGAGGTCGCTGAGCCGGTCGGACCAGGCGCGGGAGGCGCACAGCTCGCGGATCGCGACGTGGCTCGGGGCGTCGAAGTTGCCCGGCACCTGGAAGGCCAGCCAGCCGCCGGGAGCCAGCTCCTCCAGCCAGTGTTCGAGCACGCCGTGGTGGGAGGGCACCCACTGCAGGACGGCGTTGGAGACGATCACGTCCATGGGGCGGTCCGGGTGCCAGGTGTCGACGTCGGCCACGGCGAAATGCACCCGGCTGGTGAGCTGGCGGGCCTTGGTGATCATCGCGGGCGAGGCGTCGAAGCCCTCGACGGTGGCGCCAGGCCAGCGTTCGGCCAGCATGACGGTGAGTTCGCCGCTGCCGCAGCCCGCGTCCACGACATAATCGGGAGCCACCGCACCGACTCTGGATATCAGCTCGATGAACGGCCGCGACCGCTCGTCGGCGTAGACGGCGTACGTCACCGGGTCCCAGATATCTCTTGACATAGAGATAATTGATATCGAGAGAGATATCTCGATGTCAAGACAGTAGACTCTGTGTCATGACGCCACAGGATGACGAGGTCGACCGGCTGGTCGCGGCATGGCGGATCGAGCGGCCCGATCTCGACGTCGAGCCCCTCCAGGTCCTCTCCAGGGTGTCACGGCTGGCCAAACATCTCGACCGCGCCAGGCGGGCGGCGTTCGCCGAACATGATCTGGAGCCTTGGGAGTTCGACGTGCTCACCGCGTTGCGGCGGGCCGGGAAGCCGTACGAGCTGAGCCCCGGGGCCCTGTTGCGGGCCACACTGGTGACGTCCGGGACCATGACCAACCGCATCGATCGGCTCGCGCAGGCGGGCCTGGTGCGGCGGCGGCCCGACCCCGAGGACCGGCGCGGCGTGCTGGTGTCGCTGACGGACACGGGGGTGGCACGGGTGGACGCGGCGTTCGCCGACCTGCTCCGGCGTGAGCGCGACCTGCTCTCCGGCCTCCCACCCGCCGACCAGCGCTCCCTCGCCGCCCTCCTCCGCCTGCTCCTCGCCCCCTTCGACTCCCCTCAGTAACCCCTCGACGAGGTCATGCACGCTCTGCCGCGGGCAGCGCCGCGCCTCGCCATCAAGAAGCAGAACTCAGGACGGGATGGGCGGGCACTCGAGGACCTCGATCGAGTTCCCCGGCATCAACGCGATATGAGGGTGGTCACTGAAGAGCCGCGCCGCGGCCTCATGTGTCTCGGCCTCCACGATCGCGTATCCGGTCTTCGAGTCAGTGAAGTCCTCGACGCCCTGGGCCGTCACCAACTTCTTGCGAAAGAGCGGCGCCCCGGGATCGACCAGGGCGTGCTCGTTCTTCTGGGCCCATACCGCCCAGGCGTTCATGAACTCACTCTGCTGCTGCTCGGTGAACGTCGCCTTGTCAGCCTCGTCGGCCGCGCCGTTCAGGACAGCGAGAAACTTCCCCATGGCCGGAGGCTAGTCCACGAAGGTTCTGGAGCGTCGCAGAGCCAGCACGTCGGCCGCCGCCTTGCGACCCGCACCGGCGACGGATCCGGGCCGGCCCGCCGACGCCGTCTCTGCAGCTGCCGTCGAACCGGCGCGCACCCTCGCGTGCGAGGGTTCGGCGCCGGTCAGTCGCCGAGGCGGTCGGCCACTTCGAGCCATTCCGCCTCGACGGTGTCCTTCTGGGCCAGGACGTCGCGGAGCTGGGCGTCGAGGGAGCCCAGCTTGGCGTAGTCGCTGGCGGCTTCGGCCATGGATGCGTGGAGGCGGGCCTCCTGGTCGCCGAGCTTGTCGAGCTGGCGTTCCAGGCGGTTGAGTTCCTTGCGGAGCTCGCGTTCCTCCTTGGCCGACAGCCCGGTCTCCGCCTGCGTGGCGGACGAGGCCGCGGCAGGGGCCGGAGCGCCGGATGCCGGGGCAGGAGCGCTGCCGATACGGGCGGTCACGGCCGTGCCGGCGCTGCGGCGTTCGAGGTATTCGTCGACCCCGCCCGGCAGCAGCGCGAGCTTGCCGTCACCCAGCAGCGCCACGCACCGGTCGGTCACCCGCTCCAGGAAGTAGCGGTCGTGACTCACCAGCACCAGCGTGCCCGGCCAGCCGTCCAGCAGGTCTTCGAGCTCGTTGAGCGTCTCGATGTCGAGGTCGTTGGTGGGCTCGTCGAGGAGCAGCACGTTGGGATCGTCCATCAGCAGGCGCAGCAGCTGCAGCCGCCGCCGCTCGCCGCCGGACAGGTCGCCGATGACCTTCCACTGCGCGTCGCCCTTGAAGCCCAGACGCTCCAGCAACTGGGACGCCGTCCACTCCCGCTTGCCCAGCTGGAGGTACTTGCGGATCTCCTCCACCGACTCCAGCACCCGCCGCGACGGGTCGAGCTCGGTCAGCTCCTGGGACAGATGCGCCAGGCGGACGGTCTTGCCGCGGATCACCCGGCCCGAGTCCGGCTGGACGCCGTCGGCGAGCAACCGCAGCACCGACGACTTGCCCGACCCGTTGACGCCGATCAGGCCGATACGGTCGCCCGGCCCGAACTGCCACGTGCAGTGATCGAGCACCAGCGGCCCGTCGCCGGGGCCGCCCGCGTGCAGGGTGACGTCTTCCAGGTCGTAGACGGTCTTGCCGAGCCTGGCCGCGGCGAACCGCATCAGCTCGACGGTCTCCCGCGCCGGCGGCTCGTTCGCGATCAGGGCCTGCGCGGCGTCGATCCGGAACTTCGGCTTGGACGTGCGGGCGGGCGGACCGCGACGCAGCCAGGCGATCTCCTTGCGCATGAGGTTCTGGCGGCGGTCCTCGGCGGCCTGGGCGATGCGCGCACGCTCGGCCTTGGCCAGCACGTACGCGGCGTAGCCGCCCTCGTAGCGCTCGACCCGGCCGTCGACGACCTCCCACGTGCGGGTGGAGACGGCGTCGAGGAACCAGCGGTCGTGGGTCACGACCAGCAGGGCGCTCTTCCTGGCCGCCAGGTGGGCGGCGAGCCAGGCGATCGCCTCGATGTCGAGGTGGTTGGTGGGCTCGTCGAGCATGACCAGGTCGTGGTCGTCGATGAGCAGACGGGCCAGCGCCGTACGCCGGCGCTCGCCGCCGGACAGCGCGGCGGCCCTGGCGCTGAGGTCGAGGTCGCCGATCAGGTTCGCCAGGATCTCGCGGACCTGCTGGTCACCTGCCCATTCATGCTCAGCCCTGTCCCCCAGGACGAGCTGGCTCACGGTGGCCTCGGGGTCGAGGGTGTCCTGCTGGGACAGCAGCCCGACCCGCAGCCCGCGCGTGTGGGTGACCCGGCCGCTGTCGGGACGAACGTCACCGGCGATGACCGACATCAGGGTCGTCTTACCGCCCCCGTTGCGGCCGACGACGCCGATGCGCTCCCCGGCCTCGATGCCCAGGGAGACGTCGCTGAGGAGCGGCTTGGGCCCGTAGGCGTGGGAGACCGACTCAAGGTTGACCAGATTCATGACGTGTCCAGGGTATCGGTCCCCTCAACCGCTTCCCGACGCCCACGACGTCCCTTGATCGTCTACGGGGCTGGGATTGCCGGACCGCATGCCGACTGCGAGCGCCCGGCTTCTCGTCCAGGCCCCATGCAGCGTCAGCCCCTCACACGACGGGAAGGTGCGCGCGGTGCCCGCCCGCACTGTGGGCGGGTCTGTCGTGCCGCGCTCAGCGTGGCGGTGGTGGTTGGGGCCCTGGTGGGTGTCACCCAGGGGTTAGAGCAGGGTGGCGCCGGTCACGGGGCCGTGGGCGGCGACCGTGGTGGTGGCGGCGCCTGTCGCGGTGAGGCTGTTGGCGAGGTCGCGGGCGTGGGTGGCGTCGATGGCCAGGAAGGCGCAGGTGGGGCCGGAGCCGGAGACGATCGCACCCAGCGCGCCGTGCTGGCGCCCGCTGTCGAGGGTCGTGGCGAGCTCGGGGCGCAGGGCCAGGGCGGCGGCCTGGAGGTCGTTGCTCAGGTGGGCGCCCAGGGCGTACGCGTCGCCGGTGCCGAGGGCCTCGATGAGCGGGGCGTCGAGCTCGGGCCAGGGCACGCGGGCGTTCGAGGCCTCGCGCCGGCGGTCGCACTCCGCGTAGACCTTGGCGGTCGAGAGGCCGCCGTCGGCCAACGCGAACACCCAGTGGAACGTGCCGCCCGTGGGCAGCTCGCTGAGCTGCTCGCCGCGGCCGGTGCCGACCGCCGTGCCGCCGAGCAGCGAGAACGGTACGTCGCTCCCCAGGTCTCCGGCGATCTCCATGAGGTCCTCGAAGGGCAGGCCGAGCCCCCAGAGCTCGTTGCACGCCACAAGGGCCCCCGCCGCGTCGGCGCTGCCGCCCGCCATGCCGCCGGCGACCGGAATGGCCTTCTCGATGATCAGGTCGGCGCCGTAGGAGCGGCCCGCGTGCTTGGCGAGGGCGCGGGCGGCGCGGATGGCGAGGTTGTCGTCGTCGACGGGCACCTGGTCGGACCATCTGCCGTTGACCGTGACGGTGATCGACTCGGCCTCCTTGGCGACCACCTCATCGAAGATCGACACTGCGTGGAAGACATTGACCAGGTCGTGGTAGCCATCTTCCCGGAGCGGGCCGACTGAAAGCTGCACGTTGACCTTCGCGGGCACACGTACGGTCACCGAACTCATCGATCTTCTGCCACTTTCATCGCTTGCCGGGGTCAAGGACACTCGATGTTATCGGGGTGGGGTGCGCTGACATGCGGTTCTCGGAATTAGACGTGTGAGATGGCCGACTGCGGGCCACGCAGAGTGAGGTTCGTCCGGCTTTCTACCCGTCAGAGGGTCATACGCCGACATTGCCGTCTTTCTGCCACCGCCTTCGCTTCGGGCCAAGCTTCTCTCCGGAACGACGCCTTGCCTTCTGCTTCGGTGGCGGTCGCGGCCGTTGTCGGCGGTGGTGCAACACGTGGGCGGGTGCCGGACATTTACCACTGTGTCCGGCACCTTTCGCTAGGAGAACCTGTGACACAGCGAGATCGCTTCGAGGCGGTCTACGACACGTACTACCCGGCGATACAGCAGTACGCCACCCGTCGTACCAGCTCGCCCGAGGACACGGCCGACGTGCTCGCCGAGACGTTCCTCATCGCGTGGCGGCGGATCGGCGACGTCCCCCAAGGGGACAAGGCGTTGCTGTGGCTGTACGGCGTGGCACGGCGGGTGCTGGCCAACCAGCAGCGCGGCGCCTCGCGGCGGGCCGTGCTGGCCGAACGCCTCCGCGACGAGCTGGCCGCCGCCCGGACGGTGACGCCGGTTGAGCTCGACCACGTGCGCAAGGCGTTCGACGAACTGCCCGAACGGGACCGCGAGGTTCTGGCGCTGGCGTGCTGGGAGGGGCTGAGCGGCGAGCAGATCGCCCAGGTCCTGGGGTGTACGGCGATCGCCGCCCGTACCCGGTTGCATCGTGCGCGCAGACGGCTGGCGGCGCTGCTGGAGCGGCAGCCGTCCTGGACCATGGTGATGAGGAAGGCATGAACGACATAGACGATCTGGTGAAGGCCATCGATCCCGCTCCGCAGGCGCTTCCTCAGGGACCCGGTGCGCGCCAGCTGCGGGACGCGATCATGGCGGACGAGCCGCGGCGTGCACGCCGTCTGCGGTTCCTTCGCCTCCCAGGCCGGAGGCGTGTGCCAGTCGTCGGTGGCGTACGTGCAGTGCGGGAGCCGCGCTTCCCCCGTCTGCGGGTTCTCTGGGCGCCGGTGGCGACGGCCGCGGTCGTCGCCCTGGTCGTCACGCTGGTCACGAGCTTGACCGCTGCCCCGTCCGTGCTCACGCCGTCGAGACCCAACCAGGAGCTGTACGACCTCGCCGACAGGATCGAGAAGCTCTCTGCGAGCGGCGGCGCGTACTGGCGTGATGTGCGGATCGAGGGCAACGCCTGGTCGGCCGGCAGCGGGTACACGATCATGGTGGTCGAGCGCCGGGAGACCTGGCAGCCGCGCGATCCCGCCGACGTGGTGATCAGGCAGCGGTCGCCGGTCGTCGCCCGCCCGGCCACGGTCGCGGACGAACGTGGCTGGCGCGCTTCCGGGGCACCCGCCCAGGTGGCCGGCCCGTGCTACGGCGGCGGCAGGACGTCGTGCCGTCCGGTTCCGATGAGCGAAGGGGATGTCGTGGGCGGGACGCCGTCGGCTCGTGGCGGCGAGGCCAGGTCGATCACCGGTGTGGACGGTCCCAAGGGTTGCGTGTACAGCGCAGGGCTGGAGCCTAGAGGGATCTATCCCGATATGACGGTCGCCGAGTTCACCATGGCGGATCTGTCCGCGTTCCCTGCCCGTCCTGACGACCTTCTGAAGCGGCTGCACGGCTACCACGAGCTCTCGACGGCCCGCGGGTTCGCCCAGTCCTTCCAGGAGTTCCTGCCCGTCACCGTGAACCTTCTGGCCATGCCGCTCGGCCCGTCCCAGCGTGCGGCGGTCATCCGGGTGCTGGCCGGGCTGCCGTCCACCAAGGTCGTCGGCACGGTCAGGGATCCGCTGGGCAGAGCAGGGCTGTCGGTGGACTTCGGCGGCACCGGGAGCCAACTGCTGTCGCCGAGCAGGACGGTGGCGGTCCGCGACAGGCACATCCTCGATCCCGGGACGGGCGAGCTGCTCGCGTCGGTCTCCTATGCGGCTCGTACGGCTGCGGGGGTGAGCGAGGACGAGGTCGTGAGCTATCGGGCACGCGGCCCCGAATCCGGCTGGACCGGCCCGCCGGCTCCGGCGCCCAAGGGGTGCAAGCGGGACAGATGACCACGTACGGGGTGGTGCTGCCGCGTCGGCCTTCTTGGCCTGACGTTGGGGACGTTCGGGGTCAGGAGTGCTCATGGCACATCACCGCCCACCTGTGAGTCGAACGTGCGGGATCCGGCCGAGGCGGTCATGGTGGGTGGCGTTCGGGGGCGCCCGCCGTTCAGGACGACGGCCGGGGCTTCCATGTGGCACTCATCGATCGGGTTAGCGGGGTTTGTGGTGGTCAGCATGGGTTCGTCCTTGGGATGCTGAGAGGGACTATTTGATGTGGAGGTGCTCGTGTCCGAGGTGACGGTTGTCGAGGTGCCGCAGTGGCGGGGGTCGGGGGCTCGTACGGCCGAGCGGCTGCGTGAGGGGGCTCAGCTGGTTGCGGAGATGGTGGACGCGGATCGTCGGATTCAGGTCGAGGTCGATGACGATGATCTGGTGGTCACTGCTTCCAGGGTTCGGGTGGCGGTCGCCGAGGCCGGGTGGGACGGGCTTCTGGTCACCGCGGGTGGGGACTGCGGTGTCGAACTGGAGCCGGTGGCGGCGGCGCGGCGGAGGTTCGGGGATGGGCTGGTCGTCGTCTGGTTCGATGCGCATGGGGATCTGAACACGCCGGAGTCGTCGCCGTCGGGGGCCTTTCATGGCATGGTCCTGAGGGCGTTGACCGGTGAAGGGCCTGACGGGCTGGTGGCCGGGCAGCCGGTCGGGGCGGGGCAGGTCGTGCTGGCGGGGGTGCGGGATCTGGATCCGGCCGAGGTCGCGTTCGTCGAGACTCGGGGGGTGCGGTGGGTACGGGCGGCGGATGCGGAGGCTCTGGTCGAGGCTGTCGGTGCCGCGGCTGCGGCGGGGGGCGGGGAGCGGACGGCTGTTTATGTGCATGTCGACTTCGATGTGCTTGATCCGCAGATCTTCGGGAGCGTGGGGTCTCCTGCGCCGGAAGGGTTCCGGCCTGAGGAGCTTCTGGAGCTGGTGAGGGCCATTGCGGGGCGGTTCGAGGTGGTGGGGTTGGGGCTCATGGAGTACGAGCCGGCGGGGGCTGAGGATCAGGCGTTGCTCACGTCGGTGGTGAAGGAGTTGGTGGCGGTCTGCGCCGGGCGGTAGGTGGCGCTTCCGGTGGAGTGGTCCTCCCGGGGTGCTGGCCGGGGCAGGCGGTCGCCTGCGGCGCTGATCGGGTAGACGGTGGGCGCCCGTGGTGCTGGTCCGGGGACGATGGGTGCTCGTTGCGCTGCTCGGGGTAAGTGGTTGGTCGCAGTGCTGGTCCGTGGTGGCCGGGCTCGGGTGACGAGTAGGCATCCGGGCGGATGGCCGCCCGCCGAAGGGCGCGTCGTCAACAGTTGGTGGACGCCCGGGGGTTGGCGCGCACTCTGGTTGGCGGGCGCCCATGGCTGGTGGACGGCCGGGGTTGGTGGACGGCCGGGGTTGGTGGACGGTCGGGGGCGGGCTATTCCTTGCCGGCCCAGGGGGCGGTGGTGTCAGGCGGGGCGGATGGTTCCTCGGTAGGTGGTTCGGTAGTAGGCGGAGTTCAGGAAGTTGGTTCTTCGTACTACGTCGCCGGTGCGGGGGGCGTGGATCATGATGTTGTCGCCCAGGTAGAGCGCTACGTGGGTCGGGTCGCCGGTGCCGCCGAAGAAGAGGAGGTCGCCCTTGCGTCTGGAGGCGAGGGGGACTCTGCGGCCCTGGCGGAACTGGGTGCCGGTGTAGTGGGCGAGCCTTACTCCGGCTTTGGACCAGGCGTAGAGGGTGAGGCCGCTGCAGTCGAAGCCTCTTGTGTTCGCGCCGGTGCCCACTCCGATGGTGGGGCCTCTTGAGGAGCCGCCGCCCCAGGAGAACGAGACGCCCAACTGGGTGAGGGCTGCGGCGGCTGCGATTTCGCCCTTGTGCTTCGGGCGCTTTCTGGGTTTCTTCGGCTTCGGTTTCTTGGGGTGGTGGGGGGCCGGGCAGCGGGTGGTGGCGGTTGCTTGGGCGCCGGTGGCGGGGATGGTGACGGTGGCCCGGAGACAGGGAGCGGGTGTGGCTCTGGCGAGGGCGGGGTGGGCTCCTGTGACGGTCAGGAGGCCGCCGCTGAGGATGATCGACAGTTGGGTGACGTGGTGGCGGCGGTGCATGAGTGGGCTCCTTCGTCGTGATGAGGGACGGGAGCCAGGATCACGTGGGTGAACCGTGGGCGGAGGGGCCGAACAGGGTTCTGTGGATAGGTGGTTGTTGAGCGTCTTGGGTTGTGGACAGCGCCTGGTGTCGGGGGACCCGTGCGAGCGAGTTTGGGTGCGGGTGGGGCGCTTGCGAGGAAGGCGGGTGTGGTGGGGGCTGTGCAGGTTTGCCGTGCCGACGTAGGCGGACGCCCGGGGGTCGCATGCGATGTGAGGCGAGGCACCTGAGGGTGTGCGAGCCCAGGGGTGGAAGCTCTGTGGGCCGAAGTTGCACGTGGCCAGGGCCGGGTGGCGGATGCCTCAGGCTGGAGGGACCTCTGGCATGGTCGCGGGACGCCACAAGCCCTGGGGGGTGGAGGGGGTGCTCTGGTGGGGCTTAAGGGCGGGGCGGGTTAGGGCTTTTGTTCGGCTATTCGGGCGAAGGACTCGATGGTGAGTTGTTCGCCTCTGGCCGAGGGGTCCACGCCGGCGGCTCTCAGTGCCGTTTCCGCCTGGGACGGGCTGCCGGCCCAGGACGCCAGGGCCGCCCTCAGGGTCTTGCGGCGTTGGGCGAAGGCGGCGTCCACGACGGCGAAGACCTCTTGCCTGGTGGCCGTGGTGGCGGGGGGTTCGCGGCGGGTCAGGGAGACCAGGCCGGAGTCGACGTTGGGGACGGGCCAGAACACCGTACGGCCGACCGGGCCCGCCCGGCGTACGTCGGCGTACCAGGCGGCCTTGACCGACGGCACGCCGTACACCTTGGAGCCGGGACCGGCGGCGAGGCGGTCGGCCACCTCCAGTTGCACCATGACCAGGCCCTTGCGCAGCGAGGGCAGCGTCTCCAGGAGGTGGAGCACCACGGGGACGGCCACGTTGTACGGGAGGTTGGCCACCAGGGCTGTGGGGTCGTGTCCGGCGAGGTCGTCGAGGGAGACCTTCATGGCGTCGGCGTTGACGACCGTGAGCCGGTCGGACGGGCCGCGCTCGGCGACGGTGAGGGGCAGTTGGGTGGCCAGGACCGGGTCGATCTCGACGGCCACCACGTGCGCGGCCTCGGGCAGGAGCGCCAGGGTGAGCGAGCCGAGGCCGGGCCCGACCTCGATGACCACGTCGTCGGCCGACAGGTCGGCCACGCGGACGATGCGCCGGACGGTCCCCGCGTCGATCACGAAGTTCTGGCCTAGCTTTTTCGTGGGGCGAAGATCTAGCTTGTTCGCCAAAATACGTATTTCTGCAGGGCCCAACAGCCTCATCATCCAACCAGTCTCCCGCATCGAACAACCTGCGATGGCGGATGGGGGAGACCTAAGGAGAGGATGGCGTGGAACAGGAAGGGACGTCCCTGATGGAGCCAACGGGCGCCGCGCCGCTCCGTCCGACCGATCTGCGGGAGATCGGGCCCTACCGCCTGCTCGGACGGCTCGGCGAAGGCGGCATGGGGACCGTCTTCCTCGCCAGGGCCCCGACGGGGCGGTTCGTCGCGGTCAAGGTGGTGAAGGCGGAGTTCGCCAACCAGGAGGGGTTCGCCGCCCGCTTCCACGCCGAGGTGGACAACGCGCGCCGGGTGGCGTCCTTCTGCACGGCTCAGGTGCTCGACAACGGCAACACCGGGGACGGACGTCCTTACATGGTGACCGAGTACATCGCGGGCACCCCTCTTTCCGACCAGATCGTGACTTTCGGGGCGCTCGACCCGGGGCCGCTGCACGGCGTGGCGCTGGGGGTCGCCGCCGCGCTGGCGGCGATCCACGTGGCCGGGCTGGTGCATCGGGATCTGAAGCCGGCGAACGTCATCCTGTCGCTGTCCGGGCCGCGGGTGATCGACTTCGGGATCGCCAGGGCGCTGGACCGGGAGACCGGGTTCACGCTCTCCGGGGAGCTGCTGGGCAGCCCCGGGTGGTGGGCTCCCGAGCAGGTGCGGGGTGAGCTCGTGTCCCCCGCGGCGGACATCTTCGCCTGGGGGTGCCTGGTGGCGTACGCGGGCAACGGGCGGCATCCGTTCGGGCGGGGCGATCCCATCACGATGGCGACCCGCGTGCTGAACACGCCGCCCGACCTCGGCGCGCTTCCCGCGCCGCTCAACGACCTGGTACGCCGCGCCACCGCCATGGACCCCGCCCATCGGCCCACGGCCCAGGAGCTGCTGATCGCGCTGGTGGGCGGGAGCACTCCGGCGATCGCCGACAATCCGCCCACGCTGGTCGCCACGGAGATGCTGACCGACTGGGAGCCGCCGCAGAACGTCGTGGACGAGCCGGACGTCACGGCCACGTTCACGACCCCGCCGCCGAGCGACGCGACGGGCGCGCGCACCCCCGCCCCTGGGGGCGCCGCGGACCCGGGAGGGGGGTCAGGGCCAGGAGCAGGCCCAGGCCCCGGAGCAGAGTCGGGGTCAGGAGCGGGGGCGGGGCGGCGCAAGGTGCCGGGGGCGTTCGGGGCGGACGCCGGGCCTGATGTTCGGAACGCGCCCGGAGGGGCCGCCGACTTAGCGGGCGGGCAGGCAGGGGCGCGGCAGGCGTCCCCGGACGAGTTGGCGCGGCGCGAGGAGCAGGCCGCCCGCGAGGAGCTGGCCCGCTGGGAGGCCGAGGCGCAGGCCCGCCGCCAGGAGCAGGAACGCCAGCTTGAGCAGGCCCGCCAACTGGCACGCAGACAGGCCGCCTCGGGCGGGCACCCGGCGCGGTCCCGCCGGACCCCGGAGTCCCAGATGACCCCCGAGTCCCGGCGGCCCCCCGAGTCCCGGCCGATCTCCGAAACCCGTCCCGCCACTGAATCCCGACCCTTCACCGGGTCCCGATCCACAGCCGACTCCCGGAGCAGCGATTCCCGGAGCGGCGATTCCCGGAGCGGCGAGGGTACGGATCCGGGCGTCCTGACGTACGCCCCCGACGAACCGGACACCCTGGGCGGCACCCGCACGAAGGGCACCCGCTGGCTGATCGCCGCCGCGGCCGCCGTCCTGGCGATCGTGGTCACCGTCACCGTCCTGATCGTGAACTCCGGCCGCAACTCCGCCGGCGTCGCCACCTCCAACAGCCCCTCCAGGACCGTGACGAACCCGCGTTCGGGCGACGTGGGCCGCAGGTTCGCGCTGGGCGGGAGCTTCGACGACCCGGTCGTGGTCGTGCCGGAGGCGCCGGAGTGCGGGCTGAAGGAGTTCGAGGGGCAAACCACCACGAAGGGGCAGCTCTGCGTGGTCCACTGGACCGTGATCAATCCAGGCGGTGAACGCCGCCGGCTCGTCCGGCCCGTCGTCACCATGGTCGACGACAAGGGCGGCGAGCACGCCCCCGCCCCGGTCACCCTGCCCCCGGCCCTCCAGCCGGGCGGGCGGGTGGACGGCGCCTTCGTGTTCGACCTGGCGCCTTATCGCAGGCCCGTGAAGATGACCGCGACCATGCTGGAGAACGGCCGACAGATCGAGGTCGCCCTGTGAGCCCCGTCCGAACGCTCCCCGCCGGTCCCCTCAGGACGGCCGTGGCGATGGCCGTCCTGCTCGCCGCCGGCGGCGTCCTGGCGACGGCGCCCGCCGCCGCGTCGGGAACGGCAACAGCAGGGGGCGCCTGCGCCGGAGCCGCCGACTTCGACGGTGACGGCGCGGACGACGTGGCCGTGGGCGACCCGTTCGGCGACGGCCGTAAGGGGTCGGTCCACCTGCTGTCGGGCGCCAAGGTGACCCCCGTCGCCGTGCCTGGGCCGGTCAAGGGGGACGGGCTGGGCTGGTCCGTACGCCTGGCCGACGTCAACGGCGACTCCTGCGCCGACCTGCTGATCGGCGCCCCCTTCGCGGACGTGGACGGCGAGCAGGACGCGGGCAGCGTCTACGTCGTCTACGGCGGCAAGGCCGCGCCCCCGCAACGCCTGACCGCCCCGCAACCGCAGCGGTTCGCGCACTTCGGCTGGTCGCTGGCGGCCAGGGGCGGCCTGACGGTGATCGGCGCGCCCTACGAGGACGACGGCCAGATCGAGGACGCCGGCGCGGTCTACGTGCGCCAGGGCTCGGACGCGCTGCGCCGGATCAGCCAGGAGACCGTGGACGTGCGCGGCAACAGCGAGGTCGGCGACCAGTTCGGCTGGTCGCTGGCGATCGGGCCGCGGAACGGCTTGGTCGTCGGCGTCCCGTACGAGAACGACGACGGCGCGGGACGGCAGGTCCAGGCCGGCAAGATCGACTCGGGGTCGGTGGTCTTCATCGACGACGTGCTGGCTCCCCGGATCGTGAGCCTGAAGCTCGACTCCCCCACCAAGGCCTCCGGCGACCGGTACGGCTACGCGGTCGCCTACGCCGAGGGCAACGGTTACGCGGTCAGCGCGCCCGGCCCCGGCTACGTGCAGCTCCTCGACCTGGGCAGGAAGCAGACGAGGATGCTGAAGCAGGGCGGCAGGCAGGCGTTCGGCTTCTCGATGGCCGCCTCCTCGGACGGCAGGCTGGCCGTCGGCGCGCCCTATGGCGGCGGCGTCCAGGTGTTCTCGTGGAAGAACCCGGCCGACGACCGGAAGCTCCCGGCGGCCGAGGGGCTGTTCGGCTGGTCGGTGGCCTTCAGCGGGAACAAGCTCTTCGTGGGCCAGCCGGACGGGCCGCCGTACGGGAAGGTCGCGGTGGCGCCGCGCAACGCCGACGACGTGCAGTCGGTGCAACCGGCCAAGGGCACCGACTTCGGGACGTCACTGGCCGGGTGAGCGGGCCGGGGCCCCTGACAGGGTCCCGGACAGGACGGCGAACAGGGCGGCGGACAGGGCGGCGTCAGGTGAACAGGCGGTCGCCGCAGTTGGGCCACTGGGTCTGCCACCGGCCGCCGACCCGCTGGTAGAGCAGCTGCGCCCGGTAGGTCTGCTCCTCCTCGGGCCAGGCGCTCGGCAGGCCGACGCCGCCGACCGCCTGCCACATGGGCAGGCTGAACTGGTACATCCCGTAGTAGGGGCCGTCGGGGTTGTACGCCTGGGGGTCGCCGCGCGCCACGCAGGCGGCCAGCGCCTGCCAGTCGAGCCTGGTCACCTCCCACGGGATCTGTACGGCTCGCGGCGGCATGACCGTGATGACCGTCCCGTCCTCGGGGAAGCTGCCGAGCGGCGGGCGCACCATGGACCCGCGCCGGACGACGACGCGCTCCTGCCTGAGCACCTGCCGGACGGTACGCGCCGTGGTGCGCGAGGCGAGCCGGGTGGTGCCCGCGACCACGTAGACCCTGCGCTCGGTGTACGCCGTGAGCGACATGCCCGACAGCGGCACCGGGCGGCCGGGCGGCGCGGACAGGCTGCCGGCCGCCGCCTCGACGTCGAGCTCGGCCAGGACGTCCCGGACGTTCGTGGCGGTGACCAGGTGGGTCGTGGTGTGGCCGTCGAGGGTCAGCGTGATCAGGCGGGCGTGGCGCACCTCGATGGTGGAGCCGTCGGCGAGGCCCTCGCTCAGGGCGGGACGCACGACGTCGCCCTGCCCCACGGCCACGCCCGCCTCGCCGAGCGCGTCGGCCACCCGCGCGGCGAAGCTGCGGATCGCCACCGGGCTGCCGTCGACGACCACGACGACATCCTTGACCAGGTACGAGGCCGCGACCAGCAGGCCGGCGGCCAGCGTACCGACGACGCACACCACCGGCGTCCACGGAGAACGCCAGGGGATCCGCGGACGCGGCGCACGCCTCCTGCCTCGCACGAACCACCTCCGGAAACGGCCAGGGATCGCCCGAACGCTAGCGGCGGCGGCGCGACCGCCTCCACCGCTTCACGAAAAGCCGCACCGAAAGATGGTCACCACTCGCCGAAGACCGTGACTCCGTTGGTGCTGATCGCCGCGCACAACTCGTCCGGATGGACACCCTTGACCTCGGCGAGGCAGCGCAGGGTGAGCGGGATGAGGTAGGGGGCGTTGGGCTTGCCCCGGTACGGGACCGGCGGCAGGTACGGGGCGTCGGTCTCGACGAGCATGAGCTCCACGGGGGCGACGGCGGCGGCCTCGCGCAGGTAACCGGCGTTCTTGTAGGTGACGGGACCGGAGAAAGACATGAAATATCCGGCTTCCGCGCACTTTTTCGCCATTTCGGCGTCGCCTGAGTAGCTGTGGAACACCACCTTGTCCGGCGCGCCCTGCTCGGCCAGCACCTTCAGGACGTCGTCGTGCGCGTCCCGGTCGTGGATGACCAGCGCCTTGCCGGTGCGCTTGGCGATCTCGATGTGCGCGCGGAAGCTCGCGTGCTGGTCGTCCTTGCTCGCCCAGTCGCGGAAGTAGTCGAGGCCGGTCTCCCCCACCGCGCGGACGTCGGCCTGCCCTGCCAGCGACTCGATCTCGGCCAGGACCTCGGGGGTCGCCTCGTGGGCCTCGTTGGGGTGGATGGCGACCCCGGCGTACACGCCTTCCTGCTCGGCCGCCACCTCGGCGTTCCAGCGCGAGGAGGGCAGGTCGTACCCGATGGTGACCAGCCTGGTCACGCCGACCTCGCGGGCGTCCCGCAGGATGGACCGGACGGTGGCCGACGCCGCCTGGGCGGCCTGGGCCACCGGATCGCCCGAGGACGCCTGCCTGTTGCCGACCATGATGTCCAGATGGCAGTGGCTGTCGAACACCGGTGCGGAAAGCGGCTCGGGCGCGGCGGGAATCTTGCTCACGCATCTAAAGTAGCCTCCATGCGCTTCGGCATTCTCGGCAGCACCCGAGCCTGGGACGCGGCCGGCGTCGACGTACCCCTGGGTGGTCCGGCCAGGCGCGCGCTGCTGGCGTTGCTGCTCGTCCGTCCGGGCGAGATCGTCAGCCAGGACCGCCTGGTCGACCTCCTGTACGGCGACCGCTCGCCGAAGAACGCCCAGCACGCCCTGCACTCCCAGGTCTCCCGCCTGCGGGGCGACGGGATCCCGGTCGAGCTGACCCCCGCCGGCTACCGGCTGCCCGTTGCCCCCGACGACATCGACGCCGGCCGTTTCCTCCACCTCGCCGACACCGGCCGCGCCACCCTCCTCAGCCACCACCCCGCCGACCGGGCCGACGCCGACCGGGCCGACGCCGCGCTGGCCGGGAAGTTGTTGCGGGAGGCGCTGGCCCTCTGGCGGGGGCCCGCGTTCGCCGACCTCGACCCCGTGCACGGCGCGCCGCTGGAGGAGCGCCGCCTGGCCGCGCTGGAGGACCGCATCGAGGCCGACCTGCGCTGCGGCGGCCACCAGGGCGTCATCCCCGAGCTGGGCGAGCTGGTCCAGCGCCACCCCCTGCGCGAACGGCTGCGCGGCCAGCTCATGCGGGCGCTGCGCGCCGACGGCCGGCCGGCCGAGGCGCTGGTGCTCTACGAGGAGACCCGGCGGCTGCTGGCCGAGGAGCTGGGCGCCGACCCCTCCCCCGAGCTCGCCGCGCTCCACCGGTCCCTCCTGCGCGGCGCGACCAGCACGCCCCCGCCCTCGGCGCCCCGGGCCGAGACGCGCACAGCGCCGGTGCCGTTGCCCGGGAGGCTCACCAGCTTCGTCGGCCGCGACGGCGACCTGGCCGAGGTCCGGGCGCTGCTGGCCGCCACCCGTCTCGTCACGCTGCTCGGCCCCGGCGGCGCGGGCAAGAGCCGGCTGGCGGTCGAGCTGGCCAGAGACCACCGCGACGCCGTCCTGGTCGAGCTGGCCCCGCTCGGCCCGGGGGCCGACCTCGCGCGAGCGGTCCTCGTCGCGCTGGGCGTACGCGACGGCGCGCTGCTGGGGGCCGCTGCGCTGGGCGCGGCCGGTGAGCCTGATCCGCTGGCCCGCCTGGTCGCGGTGCTCGCCGATCGGCCGGCCCTGCTGGTCCTGGACAACTGCGAGCACGTCGTCGGCGAGGCCGCGGCCCTGGCCGAGCGGCTGCTGTCGGCGTGCCCGGCGTTGCGCGTGCTGGCCACGAGCCGCGAGCCGCTCGCGATCACCCCCGAACACCTGTGGCCGGTACGCCCCCTCGCCCCCTCCGACGCCCGCACGCTCTTCACCGACCGGGCCAAGGCCGTACGTCCCGGTTTCACCCCTGGTGAGCCGGTCGAACGCATCTGCGCCGCGCTCGACGGCCTCCCGCTGGCCATCGAGCTGGCGGCCGCCCGCATGCGTACGCACGAGGCCGGCGAGCTGGCCGAACGCCTGGCCGGTCAGGGCCGCTTCAGCCTGCGCGGCAGCCGTACGGCCGACGCCCGGCACCAGACGTTGCGCGCGGTCGTCGCCTGGAGCTGGGAGCTGCTCACCGAGCCCGAACAGGCCATGGCCATGCGCCTGACCGTCTTCTCCGGCGGGGCCACCGCGGCCGCCGCCGCGGCCGTCTGCGGCCTGCCCGAGCACCTGCTCGACTCGCTGGCCGACAAGTCGCTCCTGGAGGTGGCCGACGGCCGCTACCGCATGCTGGAGACGATCCGGGCGTTCTGCGCCGACCGGCTCGGCGAGGAGGCCGCGACCTTCCGGCGGGCGCACGCCGCGTACTTCCTCGCCCTGGCCGAGGAGGGCGATCCCCGGCTGCGGGGCGCGGAGCAGCTGCCGTGGCTGGCCCGGTTCGCGGCCGACCACGACAACCTCCAGGCGGCGCTGCGCTGGACGGTGGAGCAGGGCGAGGTGGCGCTCGGGATGCGGCTGCTGGCCGCGCAGACGTTCTCGCTGTGGATGCGCGGCATGCGCACGGTTCCCGCCAAGGCGGCGGCGGCCCTGCTGGAGGCGGCCGGTCCACGGCCCGATCCCGCGCTGGGGGACGCGTACCTGCTGACCCTGCTCACCGCGGCGAGCGGGCGGCGGGAGCTGTGGGAGCACCACAAGGACGACGCCGAGACGATGATCGCGGCGGACGGCCTGCGGAACCCGGTCGTCACGTGCCTGTGGCCGATGGTCACCTCGGCGGCGGTCGACCCGGCCGTCACGATCGCGCTGATCCGGCGCGGCGAGCGCGGCCCCGACGCATGGGAGAAGGCCGCCACCCGGCTGATCTGGGCCTACCCGCGGATGGCGGCGGGCGAGTTCGCCGCCGCCGAGGCGGACCTGAAGGCGGCCCTCCAGGGTTTTCACGGCCTCGGCGAGCGCTGGGGCTCGGCGATGACGCTCGACGCCCTGGCCTGGCTGGCCAGCACGTGCGGCGACGAGGCCACCGCGCTGGCCCGCACCGAGGAGGCCATCACGCTGGCCGAGCAGCTCGGCGCGGAGGAGGACCTGGCCGACCACTACTGCAACCGGGGCGACTACCGCATCCGGCACGACCTGGCCGGCGCGCGGGCCGACTACGAGCGCGCCGCCGAGCTGGCCGGGCGTACGGGCGGCGCGATCCTGCCGGCGGCCCTGCGCGGCCTGGGCGACGTGGCGGTACGCGAGGGCGACCTGCCCAGGGCCCGGGAGCTCTACGAGGACGCGTTGCGCCGGTCCGACCCGGTCTGGGTGAAGACGTCCGGGAATATGGCCAGGCTGCTCGTCGGGCTCGGACGGCTGGCCGCGGCCGAGGGCGACACGGCCGGGGCGCGGGCCTCCTACCTGCGGGCGATGGAGAGCACGGTCACGTCGGGCGCGCTGTCGGAGAGCGTCCGGGCGATCGAGGCGCTGGCGGTGCTGGCCTTCGACGACGATCCGGCGGCGGCGGCCACACTGCTCGGCGCCGCCGTCGCGATCCGTGGCATCGACGTGCCCGAGGACGACGATGTCGCCGGGCTGTCCCGGCGGCTGCGCGAGGCGCTGGGCGAGCAGGCGTACGCGGGGGCGCGGCGCGCGGGCGCACGGCTCTCCCACCGGGAGGCGCTGATGCTGGCCGGCGTCCCGGCGGCGGTCATCGACGCCTCCCCCCTGCACTCCATCGACGACTTCCCGCTCCACGACCCGACCTGAGACGCGGAAGACCCGAGCGGGGGCGCGGAAGACGGTGAGCGGGGGGCGTAGAAGGCGGTGAGCGGGGGCGCGGCCGGCGGTGAGTGTGGGGTGAGGGGGCGGTGAGCGGGGCCCGGCAGGCTCTCGGGCATGGACATCCTGATCTCCGGCGCGAGCGTCGCCGGCCCCGCCCTGGCCCTTCACCTCACCCGCTCCGGCCACCGCGTCACCGTCGTCGAACGCGCCCCCGCCCTGCGCGAGGGCGGCTACTCCGTCGACTTCCGCGGCGAGGCGCACATGACCGCGCTGCGCGCGCTCGGCATCCTCGCCGACGTCGAGCGCCTCCAGACCCACATGGGCGACATGTCGTACGTCAACGAGTCCGGCGGGAAGCTCGCCTCCGTGCCCGGCGACCTGTTCTCCGGCGACGTCGAGATCCTCCGCGGCGACCTGGCCCGCATCCTCTACGACGCCACCAAGGACCGCACCGAGTACGTCTTCGGCGACTCCATCACCTCCCTCACCCAGGACGCGGACGGGGTGACGGTGACGTTCGAGCGGGGCGCGACGCGCAGGTTCGACCTCGTGGTCGGCGCGGACGGCCTGCACTCCAACGTGCGCTCGCTGGCCTTCGACGTGCCGGAGGCCGCCGTCACCAGCCACCTCGGGCTCTACTGCGCGGTGTTCACGCTCGACAACTACCTGGACCTCGACCACACGGGCCTGCTCTACAGCACGCCCGGCAAGACGGTCGGCCTCTACAGCGCCAGGAACAACACCGAGGCCAAGGCCATGTTCTACTTCGGCTCACCGCCGCTGGAGCATGACCGCCGGGACGTCACCCGGCAGAAGGAACTGCTGGCCGAGGCGTACCGGGGGGTCGGCTGGGAGACGCCCAAGCTGCTGCGCAAGATGTGGGACGCGGACGACTTCTACTTCGACTCGACCAGCCAGGTGCACCTGGACTCGTGGTCGCGCGGCCGGGTGGTGCTGATCGGCGACGCCGCCTGCTGCCCCTCACCGCTGTCGGGCATGGGCACGGGCCTCGCGCTCGTCGGCGCGCACGTGCTGGCGGGCGAGCTGGCCGCGGCCGGCGGCGACCACCGGACCGCGTTCGCCCGCTATGAGCAGGAGGTGCGCGGCTACGCCACCGGCTGCCAGAAGTCGGCCGTGGGCGTCAGCAAGTTCATGGTGCCGGAGAGCCGGCTGATGGCCTGGTTCATGAACCAGAACTACAAGATCATGCCGTATCTGCCGTGGAAGGGCATGATGGCGAAGTCCGTCAGGAAGACGGCCTCCGCCATCACGCTCAAGGACTACGGCCTCAGTCGGCCAGCCGGCCAAGCTCCTCTTCGACGACCTTCTGGTCGAGCTTCTTGAACAGCGGCACGGGCGGCGCGAGCGGGGTGCCCGGCTTGATCGGCCGGTGCTCCCAGCGCGCGGCGCCGTCGTACTCGCCGGTGATGACGGGGTAGGGGGCGCCGCCGTCTTCGTCGACCTCGCGGATCTCCGGCATGCCCGACCAGACGCCCTGGCCGCCGAGCATCGAGAAGACCTTGTTGGACGAGCCCGGCAGGAACGGCGTGAGCATCGTCTTGGCGTCGTCGACGACCTGGAGGGCGACGTGGAGGATCGACTTCTGCCGCTCGATGTCGTCCTTGAGCTTCCAGGGCTCCTGCTCGGCCAGGTATTTGTTGGCCTCGCGGACGACGTCGAACGCCTCGGTGATCGCGTTCTTGAACCGCGACCTGCCCAGCTCGGCGCCCACCGGGGCGAACGCGTTGCGCGAGCGCTCCAGCATGGCCCGGTCGGCGTCGGTCAGGTCGCCGGCCTCGGGCACGACGCCGAAGTTCTTGGACGCCATCGAGATCGACCGGTTGACCAGGTTGCCCCAGGCGGCGACGAGCTCGCCGTTGTTGCGGTTGACGAACTCCTGCCAGGTGAAGTCGGTGTCCTGGTTCTCGGGGCCGGCCACGGCGATGTAGTAGCGCAGGGCGTCGGCGTCGTAACGCGCCAGGAAGTCGCGTACGTAAATTACTACTTGCCTGGAGGAGGAGAACTTCTTGCCCTCCATCGTCAGGAACTCGCTGGAGACCACCTCGGACGGCACGTCGAGGGCGCCCAGCTCGCCGGCCGAGCCGCCGCGCGCGCCGATGCCGCTGTAGCCGAACAACATCGCCGGCCAGATCTCGGCGTGGAAGACGATGTTGTCCTTGCCCATGAAGTAGTAGCCGCGGGCGTCGGGGTTCTGCCACCACTGGCGCCAGGCGTCGGGGTCGCCGGAGCGCCTGGCCCACTCGATGGAGGCCGACAGGTAGCCGATGACCGCGTCGAACCACACGTAGAGGCGCTTGTTGGGCTGGTCGCGCCACCCGTCGAGCGGGATCGGCACACCCCAGTCGAGGTCGCGGCTGATCGCGCGGGGCTGGAGGTCGCCGAGCAGGTTGAGGGCGAACTTCAGCACGTTGGGCCGCCACTCGCCCTGCTTGGACTGCAGGTAGGAGCCCAGGACCTCGGCGAAGGCGGGCAGGTCGAGCATGAAGTGCTCGGTCTCGACGAAGACGGGGGTCTCGCCGTTGATGCGGCTCTTGGGGTTGATGAGCTGGATCGGGTCGAGCTGGTTGCCGCAGTTGTCGCACTGGTCGCCGCGCGCGCCGTCGTAGCCGCAGATGGGGCAGGTGCCCTCGATGTAGCGGTCGGGCAGGGTACGGCCGGTCGAGGGCGAGATCGCGCCCATCGTGGTCTTGGGGAAGATGTAGCCGTTGTCGTAGAGGCCCTTGAAGATCTGCTGCGTGACGGCGTAGTGGTTCTTCGTCGTGGTCCGGGTGAACAGGTCGTAGGAGAGCCCGAGACCGGTCAGGTCTTCGGCGATCACCCTGTTGTACCTGTCGGCCAGCTCGCGGGCGCTGACGCCCTCCTTGTCGGCCTGCACCTGGATCGGAGTGCCGTGCTCGTCGGTGCCGGACACCATCAGCACCTTGTTGCCCGCCATCCGCTGGTAGCGGCTGAAGACGTCGGACGGCACGCCGAAACCCGAGACGTGCCCGATGTGGCGGGGGCCGTTAGCGTACGGCCACGCGACGGCGGTCAAGATGTGCTGGGACATGTGCTTAGCCTACGGGGCGCGGCCCTGCTCCTCGTCCAAACCCCCAACCCCCACGCGGAAAGACGGAAGCCGGCGCCGGCACGTGGCCGGCGCCGGCTCCCACCGGGACGCGGAGGACCCTAGTGCTTGGACTTCTCCAGGGAGACCGCCTCAGCGGCCTCCTCGGCCGCCTTGGCGGCCACGTCGATCGAGCTCTCCTTGGTACGGCGGATGCCGAGGATGCTGATGAACAGCGAGGCGAAGATCGTCTGGAAGCTCATGACGAGCGCCGTGGCGGCTGGGACCACCATGCGCAGCGACTCGCGCGGGTCGAGCGCGCCGAAGCTGCGCACCTGCCAGTGGACCAGCGACATCACCAGGCCGACCAGACCGGCCAGCGCCAGCAGGCCGCCGACCACGAGGCCCTTTTCCAGGGTCACGATGTCGATGATCTTCCGGATCCGCCGCGACTCGGGCAGGAAGCCCTCCTCGGCCGCGTAGACCTTCGTGAACACCGCGAACAACGCCGCCTGGAAGCCGATCACGACCAGCGCCGACGACCCGACCAGGGTGTCGACGTCGAAGGCCAGCTCGCCGATCTCCACCGGCCCGAACGTCAGCGCCGTGCCCGCGACCAGGCCGAGGACCATCAGGAACACGCCGGGGTAGAAGAACAGCCACTTGGGGCTGTAGAGCAGCAGGAAGCGCAGGTGGCGCCAGCCGTCGCGCCAGGAGCGCAGGTGGGGCGGGCGCGAACGGCCGTCGGGCGAGAGCGTGGTGGGCACCTCGCGCACGTCGAGGCCGGACAGCGTGGAGCGGACGACCATCTCGGAGGCGAACTCCATGCCCCCGGTCTGGAGGTGGAGGCGCAGGATGGAGTCGCGCCGGAAGCCACGCAGGCCGCAGTGGAAGTCGCCGATGGCCGACGGGAAGAACAGCCGGCCGATGAACGACAACACCGGGTTGCCCAGGTAGCGGTGGAGCGGGGGCATGGCCCCGGGAGCGATGCCGCCCTTGAAGCGGTTGCCCATCACGAGGTCGGCGCCGTCGCGGAGCTGCTCGACGAACGGGAGCAACGAGGTGAAGTCGTAGGAGTCGTCGGCGTCGCCCATGATGACGTACTTGCCGCGGGCGGCGCGGATGCCGCCCATGAGGGCGTTGCCGTAGCCCTTCTCGTCGACGTGGACGACACGGGCGCCGGCATCACGAGCGAGCTGCTGCGAGCCGTCCGTGCTGCCGTTGTCGGCGATCAGGACTTCCCCTTCGATTCCGTGCTCCTCCATGCACGCCAATGCCTTGCGCACACAGACTTCCACGGTCTCCGCCTCGTTGAGGCAGGGCATGACCACCGTCAGTTCCACGTCTCAACCCTTCAGTAATAAGGCTCTTCCAGTGAACCATCATGCCCTGTGCCCGGCGTGCTCGGGTCAAGACCTAAAAACGACTGGCATTCTTTACAGCATGGTGAGCGTCGCGGAGATTACCCCTGTGGACCACTCCGCTCCTGGCCGGGCAGCTCGCGTGCTGTCCCTCGTGCGCCGTCATCGCGTGTTCGCCGTGGCCTTCGGCGTCGGCGCCGTGCTGCGGCTGATCACCATGCTCGGTTACGGCCCGGCGATGTGGTTCAACGACTCCTACGAGTACGTCAACGTGGCGCTGCACCCCAGGCCCCACCCGATCAGGCCCGACGGCTACAGCTTCTGGCTGATGCTGCTCAAGCCGTTCCACAGCTTCACGCTGGCCATCTTCACCCAACACCTGATGGGCCTGGCCGCGGCCGCGCTCATCTACGCCCTGCTGCGCTGCAAGTTCGCGCTGCCCAAGTGGGGGGCGACGCTGGCGGCGGCGCCGGTGCTGTTCGACGCCTACCAGATCCAGCTCGAGCAGATGGTCATGTCCGACACCCTGTTCACGCTGCTGGTCGTGGGCGTGGTGACGCTGGTGCTGTGGAAGCGGCGGCTGTCGTGGCGGGCCGGGATCGTGGTCGGGCTGCTGCTCGCGCTGACCTGGCTGACCCGGTCGATCGGCATGCCGATCCTCGGGCTCGTGGTGCTCTACCTGATCGTCCAGCGCACGGGGTGGCGGCCCATTGTGACCGTCATCGCGGCGTGCGCGGTTCCCGTTCTTAGCTATATGGGGTGGTTTTCTACAAATTACGGCAAATTCGCGATGACCAACAGCGACGGGCTCATCCTCTACATGCGTACCGCGATCTTCGCCGACTGCAACGAGATGAAGATCGACAAGTACAAGGAGGTCCAGCTCCTCCTGCTGTGCATCAACGACCCGGTCAACCAGCGCAAAGACTACGCACAGTGGTATCTGTGGGGCCAGGGCAACGGCGACGGCACGGGCACCGGCGAGGTCCTCCACCGGTGGGGCATCAACAAGAAGTTCAGCGGCATCACCAACGACGCGGCCAGCGCGTTCGCGACCCGGGCGATCCTGTCCCAGCCGGGCGACTACCTGAAGGTGGTCGCGCGCGACTTCTTCCGCTCCTTCCACTGGGGACGGCCGCGCTTCCCGGACGAGTCGACGTACAACATGTACCAGTTCAAGCCCTATTACGAGGTGGACGACACCGGGCGGCCCAAGCGCCTGCCGAAGTGGTCCTCCTACGGCGGCGGCCACACCGACACCGACGCGTTCAGCTACGAGCAGGGCCCGCCCGAGACCAGGATCGTCCACCCGTGGGCGGACATCATGAGCGGCTACCAGAAGATCTTCTACCTGCGCGGCATCATGCTCGGCGGCATCATGCTGATCGGCCTGTACGGCATTGTCGTCCGCTGGCGCAGGTTCGGCGGCCCGGTGGCGCTGCCCTGGCTGGGGGCGTTCGGGCTGCTGCTGGCCCCGGCGGCGACGGCCGAGTTCGACTACCGCTACGTGCTGCCGGCCGTCCCGCTGGCCTGCATCGCGGCGGCCATCACGCTGCGCAAGGGCGTCACTTGGGGGCGGCGGTCACCCAAGAGCGCATCAGCATCCGAGCCCACCACTGTGCCTGCGTGAGCGTCTCGGCCGTGAGCACCGGCTGCAGCCACCAGAAGTTGATCAGCACGATCATCGCGAACGCGCCCACGAACGCCGCCCCGACGGCCCTGCGCGTGGGCGGCGCGTCGGCCCGGCCGAGCACGAGCCCGGCCATCAGCACGACCGCCAGCACCATGAACGGCACCACCGGCAGCATGTAGAACAGGTACATCGTGCGGTCGTCGGCCAGGGCGTAGTAGAACCAGGGCAGCCAGCCCATCGCGTACGCCAGCAGCACCGCCCCGGCCCGCCAGTCGCGTCTCCTGGCGTACAGGACGGCCGTGCCCGCCAGCGCGAGCAGCGCGCCGAACCAGAGGGCGGGGGTGCCGACCCCGTGGATCGCCTGCGCGCACGCGGAGGCCCCGCACGCCGACGGCGGCAGGTTCGCGGGGTAGTGGAACGACACCGGGCGGATGAGCAGCGGCCACGTCCAGGGGTCGGACATGTACTGGTGATAGTCGTGCACACCGCTGTGGAAGGTGAAGACCTGCCACTGGTACTGGACCCATGAGCGCATGGAGTCGAACAGGAAGAAGAAGGGGCCGGAGGAGGTGGCCTGGTCCCAGTTGCGGCCGTAGCCGCCCGCGGAGGCGAACCAGCCGGT